>JAPPQG010000182.1:0-9295 GCA_028816945.1 Alphaproteobacteria bacterium | reverse complement strand
TAATTAAATGAGACGCCATAATGACTTTATCTCCCTTTGCAGCTTTTGAATGGCAAATTGCCTTGCGCTATATTAAAGCCAAACGGCGCGCCGGCTTTATTTCAGTCATTGCTTGGGTCTCTTTTCTTGGCATTATGCTTGGTGTTGCGACTTTAATTATTGTTATGGCTGTGATGAATGGCTTTCGCACAGATTTACTCGACCGCATTTTAGGTGTTGGTGGCCATGCGACAGTGCGTCCCATTACAGGCACATTTAATGATATTGACGGACAAATTGCCAAACTAGAAGCGGTTGAAGGGGTGGTGCGCGTGACACCTTATTTAGAAGGGCAGGTTATGGTTTCATCTGGTCGCCTTGTGCGCGGCGCATTAGTGCGGGGCTTGCCGCAAAGCGCATTAGAAAGCCTGCCTGTTTTAGCCAATAATATAAGGCAGGGCAGTCTTGCCGATATAGGAAATAAGAGGCGGGCGATTGCCATAGGGCAGCGTTTAGCGCAACGTTATGGGTTAGAGATTGGCACGCCGCTAGCCCTAGTTGCGCCCCGCGGGGCGGTCACGCCTTTTGGCACAGCACCGCGCCTGCGCCGCTATGAAATAGCCGCGATTTTTGAAGTTGGCCTGTCCGAATATGACCTCAGTTTTATTTTTACCAATATGGAAAATGTGGCTGACCTTTTAGGGCAAACACGCGCCGCCTCTGCTTTGGAAATTGTCGTTGCGCATGCGGATAAAATTAAAGCCCAACGTCCTGCGCTGCAAGCAGCATTAGATGACAACGCCTATATGCTCGATTGGCAAGAGGCGAATGCGACTCTATCGGGCGCATTAAAGGTTGAACGCAATGTTATGTTTATGATTTTGACGCTTATTTTGCTTGTTGCCGCGCTGAATATCGTATCGGGACTGGTTATGCTTGTTAAAGATAAGGGGCGGGATATTGCCGTTTTGCGTAGCATGGGGGCGACCCGCGGCGCTATTTTGCGGATTTTCTTTATCACAGGCGCATCGATTGGCGTAGCTGGCACGCTTGCGGGCTTGCTACTTGGCGTGGTCTTTTGTGAAAATATAGAAACCATACGGCAAATAATTACAAGCCTAACGGGTGCCGAATTATTCCCCGCTGATGTTTATTTTTTGCGCGACTTGCCGGCGGAAATTATCCCCTCACAACTGATTATTGTTGCGCTCATGGCTTTGGGTCTGTCCTTTCTCTCAACCCTTTATCCTGCTTGGCGCGCCGCCTCTTTGGCACCTGTGGAGGCTTTGCGCTATGAATAAAAATGAGAATGAGAATAAGGGTGAGACAGACATTTTGCGCCTATCGCAGATAAAACATTTCTACCAGCAAGGGACACAGCGGATTGATGTTTTGCGTGGCATTGACCTCGTTTTGCAAGCGCGCCAATTAGTTGCTTTAACAGGCCCATCAGGGTCGGGTAAATCGACCCTCTTGCATCTTGCGGGCTTGCTAGAACACCCCCAAGAAGGGCAAATATATCTAGTCGGTAAAGATATAAGCAAAGCAAATGACAAACAGCGCACAGATTTACGGCGCGCTCATATTGGCTTTGTCTATCAATTCCATAATTTACTGCCCGAATTTACCGCGCTTGAAAATATTATGTTGCCTATGCGTATTGCGGGACGGCATAAAGAAGCAGCACGGGCGCGGGCGCATGATTTGTTAGCGCAACTTGACCTAACGGCGCGCGCCAATCATTTGCCGGGTGAAATGTCAGGTGGCGAGCAGCAACGCATAGCCATTGCGCGTGCTTTGGCAAACCAGCCAAGCCTCGTTTTGGCAGATGAGCCGACAGGCAGTCTCGACCCGCGTATTGGGGCGCATGTATTTGATATATTTATGCAAACTGCCCGCGAACAAGGCGCGGCCGCGATTATTGCCACGCATAATCACGCCCTTGCCACCCGCCTCGACCAACAATTTATTTTAGAAGATGGTAAGTTGAAATAAAGAGCGAATCATATTAGAGGATAGAAGCAGATTATAATAAATGCCCTTATAGCCTTATTGTGTTTCGTCATAATATAAATGGAGTATCATATGAATAGTGTCACTTACCGATTTGCAAATAGATTTTTACATAAGATTTTACACAAGATTTCACATAACATTTTACAGGGCGCGTTTTGTTTTATTATCGCGCTGTGTTTTACCTTTGTGGGCGTCTTGACGGGCTTGTCGGGCATGTCCTATGCGGGTGGAAGAGATGGATACAAGCAGGCGCAAGAACAGCAGCGGGCGCAGGGACAGAGGCAAGAGCAAGCACAGAAGCAGGCGCAGAAGCAAACACAGAGGCAGAGGGGAGGACAGAGGCAAGGCTGGTATGGCGGCTTGGAACTTGGCATAACCACCGATAATAAAATTACCAATCCGTCAAGTGATACAGATGTGCCGACAAATTGCGACCAGCATTTTGCGCCAACCACAATTCCCGACCCTGATTCAGCGGGCGAGACATTGAGTTTGCCTATACCATTGACAAGCCCAACTTGTCAGCGCGGCGATAGTTGGGAGAATAGTTTTGATTTAGACACAGCCGCTCTGTTTGGCTTGACTGCTGGTTATGATTGGGGGGCGGTGCGTTTAGAGTTAGAATATTTGCGCCATACGCATAGTGGCGGCTATTCGCCCTTGCAGAATGTTGTCTCTATTGCGAGTGATACATCCAAAGATTCAGAACTCGTTGTGCAAGGTGAATCCGTGACAGATTTTCGCAACGAACATTTTTCGCTCAATGTTTATTATGACTTCCAACCCCTACAATCTCATTTTATGCCCTATATTGGTTTGGGCGTAGGGATAACAGATATAGAATTTGCTTATTCAGCCCAATTTATCCGCAATAGTGATGCGTCTGTTTTGCGTGCGGCGGGGCGTCATCCTGGAGCCGCAGGCACAGCCACGCTTGCCAACCATAAATTATCGGACGAACTTATGACATGGCAATTTATGCTAGGCTTGGATTATCCGCTAACAGAGCGGGTTTTGCCCGGCGTCAAATTGCGCTATGTGCGCTTTGAGGATAAATTTTCAGACGGGCGAGAATGGGATTTATTGCGCGGCCATGCATCAACGATTGCGCCGGGCACAGCAGGCGGCGACCCTGTGCGCTATCGCTTCCAAACAGACGATTTAGACTTTTGGAGCGTTGGATTTAGCGTCAAATATCTCTTTTGAGCTGATTCGCTTCTTGCCTGTAAATAAGCAACAATATCGCCAATGCGCCCTTTGTCGCGCCCGCTTTAATTTTATAACTAATTGATTCTAATTAAAAAATTATTTTCAAAAAAATTAAAAACGCCATTGACAATAAGAGCAAAAGAGACTAGAACAAATAGAGAACATATTATAAATGCATGATATATGGAGCGATTTATGAGACGTTATATTGAAGATATTTTGGCTGTGCTTGCTTTGCTTGCCTTTGGCTATGTTGCCTTGCTATGGGGAACAATCGGACAAGCCCTATCGGGTTGAGCTTTACAAAGAGGCGCAAAACTGTTTAACTGCATGCCCTAGATATGAGGTTACATGCGTCTGGGGATAAGTTACGACTTATCCCCAATTTGCGTTTAGGTCTGGCAAAAAAACCCGCTAGACGCCCGATAAATGCCTAAAAAATGCATGACAGAAGCGGTATGTTGCGTAGAATAGTTACATAGAATCATGTGATTCTATTGCCTAGCTTTATTGATAATGCCTTCTTATGACAACGCAAACCGCTGAAAAAATTGATTTACCCCAACCCGCCGCTGATAAGCCCACAGCCTCTGCAAAGACGGCGGCCACTAGCAAGCCCCTAGCTAATGACAAGCCTGCACCCGCTGATAATAAAGAGGCTTGCCCGCAACTCCCGCACCCAACGAAATTCGTTCATTTGCGCGTTCATAGTGCCTATTCGCTATTAGAAGGGGCGTTGAAAGTGGAAACCTTGCTTGCCGCGTGTGAAAAAATCCAAGCCCCTGCTTTGGCTGTTTGCGACCGCAATAATTTATTCGGGGCGCTTGAAATAGCCGAAAGTTTGGCCGCGGCAGGTATCCAGCCGATTATTGGCGCAACCTTATCTATATTAGACAAGCAGACCGACAAAATAAGCCAACAGCCTGTCTCTGCTTTGGCTCTTTATGCGCAAAACCAGCAAGGCTATGAAAACCTTATGAAATTAGTTAGCATGGCGCACCTTGATGACAGCCAGAAACTGCCGGGCGTATCATTAGAGAGCCTATTTGCTCATAAATATGAAATTAGTTAGCATGGCGCACCTTGACGATAGCCAGAAATTGCCGGGCGTATCGTTAGAAAGCCTATTTACTCATAAAGATGGGCTGATTTGCCTTACCGGCGGGCAGGAAGGGCCGATTGACCGCCTGCTTGCGCACGGCCAAACAGCAAAAGCAAAATCCTATTTATTAAGTCTAAACAAAGAGTTCAAAGATTCTCTTTATGTAGAACTTCAACGCTATCAACCAGATGATAAGGGCAGTGATAGTGAAACCCATTTACTCAATCTTGCCTATGCGCATGACATACCCATTGTTGCCACCAACCAGTGCTATTTTGAGCGTGAAGAAGATTATCAAGCCCATGATGCGCTGATTTGTATTGCCGCCGCCTCTTATATTGCCGACCAAAACCGCCGCCGCTTAACCCCACAGCACCATTTCAAAGACCCACAAGATATGGTTGCTTTATTTGCGGATTTGCCCGAAGCTTTAGAAAATACGATTGAAATTGCCCGCCGCTGTGCCATTCGCCCACAAGTGAGCGAACCAATTTTACCGCCTTTTACAACAAGTTCGGCTAGTTTTTCGGCTAGTGCCGGCGATGACTCAGCACATATAGAGGACGCCCCTATACAAGATAAGCACTCTATACAAGACAAAAAGGCCGAAGCCGAAGCCCTTAAACAGCAGGCTGAAATGGGGTTGAAAGCCCGCCTTGCACAACGCAAAACAGATAAAGAGCCGCACCTATATGAAACACGCCTTGCCTATGAATTGGATGTTATCAATAAAATGGGCTTTGACGGCTATTTTCTCATTGTTGCCGATTTTATCCAATGGGCGAAAAAAAATGGCATTGCTGTTGGGCCGGGGCGTGGTTCGGGGGCAGGGTCGGTTGTTGCTTGGGCTTTAACCATTACTGACCTCGACCCGTTGCAATTCAATCTCCTATTTGAGCGGTTTTTGAATCCAGCCCGTGTCTCTATGCCTGATTTTGATATTGATTTTTGCCAGCACCGCCGCGATGAAGTTATCCGCTATGTGCAGGAAAAATATGGCGCGTCGCGGGTCGCACAAATTATTACTTTTGGAAAACTACAAGCCCGCGCTGTTTTGCGTGATGTTGGGCGTGTCCTGCAAATGCCCTATGGGCAAGTCGACCGCCTATGCAAAATGATACCGCAGACAAATAATGCGGCACTCATGGTTAGTCTCCAACAAGCCCTTAATGAAGAGCCGCGTTTGCAAGCAGAGCGTGAGAAAGACCCAATGGTCGAGCAATTATTCACCATGAGTTTGAAATTAGAAGGTCTCTATCGCCACGCCTCCACCCATGCCGCAGGCGTGGTGATTAGCGGGCGGCCTTTGCAACAATTAGTGCCGCTTTATCGTGACCCAAAATCCGATATACCGCTGACCCAATTTAATATGAAATGGGTAGAAAAGGCGGGGCTTGTGAAATTTGATTTTCTCGGTCTCAAAACATTAACCGTATTAGAGCGCACCCTGTCTTTATTGGCGGCTGAGGGGATTGACATTGAGCTTGCTAATTTACCGTTTGAGGATGAGAAAACTTTCAAATTGTTAGGGAAGGGCGACACAGTCGGCATATTCCAATTGGAAAGTGGCGGTATGCGCGACACATTGCGGAAAATGCAGCCCGATTGCTTTGAGGATATTATCGCCCTTGTTGCCCTTTATCGGCCCGGCCCCATGGATAATATCGACCGCTATATTGCCTGTAAAAAGGGCGAAGAACAGCCAACCTATATGCATAGATTGATTAAACCCATATTGGAAGAGACGCATGGCGTGCCAATTTACCAAGAACAAGTTATGCAAATCGCGCAAACCATGTCGGGCTATACATTAGGCGAAGCCGATTTATTGCGCCGTGCGATGGGTAAAAAAATCAAATCAGAAATGCAAGCGCAAAAAGAGCGTTTTATTCAAGGGGCAATGAAAAATGCCGTCGATGAACGCGCGGCAAGCAGTATTTTCGACCAAGTAGAGCGTTTTGCTGGCTATGGGTTTAATAAAAGCCATGCGGCTGCTTATGCGTTGGTTGCATGGCAGACGGCTTATTTGAAAGCCAATTATCCCGTTGCTTTTCTAGCCGCCTCTATGTCGCTTGACTATGAGCATACGGATAAATTGCATGTGTTTGTGCGTGATGCAACTGACCATGATATTAAAATTAGCAATCCAGATATAAATCGTTCAGGCGCATTATTTGAAACTGCGGATAATGAAATTATCTATGCGCTTGCTGCCATTCGCAATGTCGGCCAGCAGGCGGTGCAAGAAATTATTAAAGAGCGCGAAGCCAATGGGGCATTCGAAAGCCTGTTTGATTTTGCTAGCCGTATTGGCGGCAAAGGGCTAAATAGGCGCATGTTAGAGGGGTTAATTTATGCCGGCGCATTGGATTCATTAGAGCCTGACCGCGCCCGTTTGATTGAAGGTATTGATAGAATTTTGAAAATAGCCAACCGTGTTGAAGAAGACAGGCAAACACAGCAGGAAACTTTGTTTGGTGAAATGGGCGGGGAAGAAGAAGCCATCGCCTTGCCAAATGCGGTTGCGTGGTCGCCGATTGAGCGTTTAACGCGTGAATTTGAAGCGATTGGCTTTTATCTTTCAGGCCACCCGCTAGATGATTATATGCCTGCTTTGCACCGCGCCCATGTGATATGTTATAAAGACTTGGCTGAACGGACGGAAAATAATGTTTTGCTTGCCGGCGCAATTACAAAAGTGGATGAGCGCAAATCCAAAACAGGCCGCCGCTTTGCCTTTCTCAATCTGTCTGACCCGACAGGCCAATTTGAAACTGTCGTTTTTTCCGAAACACTTATGCAGGCACAAGAGCTTTTAGTGGTTGGGAATTGTGTTGTGTTAAGCGTCAAAGTAAGCCATGACAAAGACCAGCAAAGGCGGTTGCAGGCCGAATCCATTCGCCCGATTGATGCGGTGGTCGCAAACAATATAGCGGGCTTGCGTATTTTTGTTGAAAAACCAGAAGCCTTAGCGCATATCAAAGCGCGTTTAGATGATATTGGGGCGCAAGCCCCGCCAAATGGGCAAAGTCCTGCTAACAACCAAGCCCAGCAAACAAGCAATGTCGCACTTATTTTGAAAAATGAAACCCGCGAGGTCGAATTGCGTCTGCCGAACCATTATGCCATTACCCCGCGCATAGCAAACGCCCTTAAAGCCCTTTCAGGCGTTCTCCATGTCCAAGAGGATATTTGATTTTACGGCTTGCAAAATTTATTTATTTGCTCTATATGAAAGGCTGATTTCACACATGGGGGGTATGCCTATTAGGCTGCTCCGGTGTCAAACGATTGATAATAATTGATTATATATCAAGCGCATGACCCTGCCCCCATGGCGGATTAACCGGAGAAAGGAAGCAGGCTATGGCATTGCCACAATTTACTATGCGCCAATTATTAGAGGTTGGCGCGCATTTTGGACACCAGACACATCGCTGGAATCCTAAAATGGCACCCTATATTTTTATTGACCGCAATGGGGTGCATATTATTGATTTATCACAGACAACTACGCTTTTGCATCAAGCCCTTGTGGCGATAAGTGATATTGTCGCCAAAGGCGGGCGGGTTTTATTTGTCGGCACAAAGCGGCAAGCATCGGCAATTATCGCCCAATCCGCACAGCAATGCGCCCAATATTATATGAGTTCGCGCTGGCTTGGCGGCACATTGACAAATTGGGATACAATTTCCAATTCTATCAAAAGGTTGAAGGAATTAGAAAGCACTTTGCAAGAGGACAGCACAGAGGGCTTAACAAAAAAGGAAATTTTAGGCTTACAGCGGGAATATAATAAATTAGAGCGGGCGATTGGCGGGGTGAAAGATATGGGCGGCCTGCCTGATATTATTGTCGTTATAGATACGAATAAAGAGGCGATAGCGGTTGCCGAAGCGCAGAAATTAAACATTCCCATAATTGCCGTACTAGATACAAATTGCAATCCAGACGGCATTAGCTATCCCATACCGGGCAATGATGATGCCACCCGTGCGATTGAATTTTATTGTGACCTATTCGCCAAAGCCGTGCTAGACGGGATTGAAAAAGGACAAATAGAGCGTGAAGCGGCCGCGGGCGCAGATAGTGGCGAGAGCGAAACGCCCCTCGATGAGGCAATGCCCGCCGATATGCCCGATACACAAGCGGCGGCAACGCCCGAAACTGCACCCGACGGGCAAGAGGCAGTTCAGCCCGCACCGCCGCCCAATAAGGCTAGCAAAGGCGATAAAAAACCCGCTGAAAAGACAGAGCCAGCCACTAAAAAGCAAGCCGTTGTGATTGAGAAAATAAAATCACCTTTCAAAAGAGCAAAAATGGCAGCTGAAAAGGCCGCCGCGGCTGAAAAGGCAGAAGAAGCCGAAGCCGCCGCTGAAAAACAAGAACCAAAGGCTGACAAAGCAGAAGCTTTGACAGCACAAGCAGACTCTAACACAGGAAAACAAAATGACTGAAATTACCGCCGCTATGGTTAAGGATTTGCGCACCAAAACGGGCGCAGGCATGATGGATTGCAAAGAGGCTTTGCGGGAAAATAATGGCGCGCTTGAAGCCTCGATTGACTGGTTGCGGACAAAAGGGCTTGCCAAAGCGGCCAAAAAGTCAGACCGTATCGCGGCCGAAGGGCTGGTTGCTGTGGCTGTTGCGGACACAAAGGGGGCGGTGATTGAGGTTAATTCGGAAACCGATTTTGTCGCCCGCAATACGCAATTTACCGATATGGTCGGGCAAATTGCCCAACTTGCTTTGACTGTCGGGGGCGATTGTGACGCTTTGCGACAAGCCATTTTTCCCAATACAGACAAATCAGTTGAAGCGCATATTGCGGAAATGGTCGGCACAATAGGTGAAAATATGAGTTTGCGCCGTGCGGTTGGCTTGTCTGTCGAGCAGGGCGTGGTTGCCGCCTATATTCACAGTCAAACTGTGGAAGGGCAGGGCAAAATTGGCGTTTTAGTTGCTCTAGACTCAACGGGTGATAAGGC
>JAPPQG010000076.1 GCA_028816945.1 Alphaproteobacteria bacterium | reverse complement strand
CTTGAATGAAAAGAGATTAGAAAGCATTATTGGCCTACAAGATAAGCTTCGGCTTGCAGAAGACGAACTCGCACAGGCCCTTAGTTTGAAAGATTTAGAAGAAGCAAAACTGAAAGGTATTGGGAATATTATTGATGAATCATATAAAATTAAAGAACAAATTTATCAAGCCCTCATGCAAGAATTTGAGCCTGATTTAGATGATTGGAAAGCTGAAATTGAACGAGAAACTTTAACTATCAAATTCAATGAACCTGATATTTTCTTTGAGTCTGGCAGTGCCACAGTGACCGCAAAATTTCAAGGTATTTTGTCAGATTTTTTCCCACGCTATATTAGAATATTGGAGCCATTTTTCGATAACATTCGCGAAGTCCGTATCGAAGGTCATACATCGTCGAAATGGGAAACAGCTACTAACGAAGAAGATGCATTTTTAGAAAACATGAAACTTTCACAAGATAGAACACAGGCTATTTTAGATTATTGTTTACGTCTTATAGGACTTGATGAAAATTATTCAAAACGCATAAAAGAAAAGGTAAAAACCGCAGGCTTTTCATCTACAAAACTGAAATATGACTATTATGATCGAGAGGATGAGGCGGCATCAAGGCGTGTCGAATTTACAATAGATATTGATGAAAAACATATTATACAAAATATAAATAAGGCACTCACTGATGACTGAGCTTAATTTATCAGGGCTTTATAGAATTTTAGAGATGATGGGGGCAAGCACCTTTAAGGGTAGGTTAGAAACACCAGAAGGTATTCAACTAGAAGCTAAAAATATTATTTTTAGAAATGGAATCCCTTATATAATCGATGAAAAGACAGGCACAGAATATCAAACAACAATTCATATTAAAAATCATGATGATCTTTCTAAAGATGAAATTATTACTCAATTTGAAAATTTCCGAATAAACAGAATATGGCAACGAGAAGAGCAACAAGAAGAGAAATCAAAAGAATCAAAAAGAATACATTTAGGCAAATGCAAAACTATCGAAAGAATGATTGAAAGAGAAGAATTTTTTAAGTATCATGGAAACCAAAGGAAAGATCATATTCGACAAGCACTAGCCAACGATGGTGAATGTAACGTGCCACTTTTTGTATGTAAGAATTGTATTGAAAAGTTTAATATAGCAAAAATTTTTATTAGAAAACAGAAAATTGCAAAAAATTTTGATTTTGTAGGTTGGTTCAACAAAACAAAAAGTACAGGTAGGTTATTTGATGATGTACAATCAGATACAGCTCCCGCTGATGCTTATCCAAAAAATTGGCATACAATTAGCCGAGAATATCGGGCTAAAGCTAATTGGACTTGTGAATGTTGCAATGTAAAGTTACATAATGATAAGCATTTGCTTCACGCGCATCATATCAGTAAAGAAAAAAGTGATTATCGAGATGAAAATTTAAAGGCTTTATGCAAATTATGTCATGCCAAACAACCATATCATGAACATATGGGACACGACGAAGTAGTAACAACTTATATAGAAGAGTTGCGGCAACAACAAGGGCTAGAAAGATATTGTCCTAATTGTGGGAGTTAGGCAACCCCCCTTATTCCG
Organism: Alphaproteobacteria bacterium; assembly: GCA_028816945.1. Taxonomy (GTDB): domain Bacteria; phylum Pseudomonadota; class Alphaproteobacteria; order RS24; family RS24; genus JAPPQG01. Next base: position 3,573 of record JAPPQG010000076.1, on the reverse strand, counting down.
CGGCTTTGCGTGGGGTAGGGCGGTTTGTTTGGCGTTTTGTGCGTCTTGTATGATTAGCCGTGCGCGCTTTTATTTGTTTAGGAGCGCGGGATTTGCGGGTGCGGAAGAGGCGGGCAAGATATTGCCCCGTATAGCTGGCTTTGCATTTGGCGGTTTGCTCGGGCGTGCCGCAAGCAACAATTTCGCCGCCGCCATCGCCCCCTTCTGGCCCTAAATCAATAATCCAATCGGCCGTTTTTATCACTTCTAAATTATGCTCAATCACAATCACCGTATTGCCCCCATCGACAATCTCATGCAAGACTTCTAAAAGTTTTGCGACATCGTGGAAATGCAAGCCCGTTGTTGGCTCATCGAGAATATAGAGCGTGCGCCCTGTGGCGCGCTTGGCAAGTTCTTTCGCCAATTTAACCCGTTGCGCCTCACCGCCCGATAGGGTGGTCGCTTGCTGGCCGACTTTAATATAGCCCAAGCCGACCCGTTCTAATTTCTCCATTTTCTCACGCACAGACGGCACGGCACGGAAAAAAGCAGACGCTTCCTCAACCGTCATATCCAATATATCGGCAATGTTTTTATCCTTAAAGCGCACTTCCAATGTCTCTCGATTATAGCGTTTGCCGTGGCAGGTGTCGCATTCCACATAAACATCGGGCAGAAAGTGCATTTCAATTTTAATAACCCCATCGCCTTGACATGTCTCGCACCGCCCACCTTTGACATTAAAAGAAAACCGCCCCGGCTTATAGCCCCGCACACGCGCTTCGGGCAGATTGGCAAACCATTCGCGAATGGGGGTGAAAGCGCCTGTATAAGTTGCGGGATTAGAGCGGGGCGTGCGCCCAATGGGCGACTGGTTAATGTCAATGACTTTGTCAATATGCGAAAGCCCTTTAATTTCCTTATGCGTTGCGGGCAGGGCGCGGGCATGGTGGAGATAGCGGGCGGCCGCCCGATAGAGCGTATCAATAAGCAAGGTCGATTTCCCCCCGCCCGAGACACCCGTCACACAAGTTAATGTGCCAAGCGGAATGTCAGCATTTATATTTTTCAAATTATTGCCGCGTGCGCCTACCACTTTTAAGGTGCGTCCTGTGGCGGGGCGGCGGCTTGTTGGTATGGGAATTTCCATTGCCCCGCTGAGATATTGTCCCGTGAGGCTTTTTTTTGCCTTGCTGATTTTTTCGGCTGTGCCAGTAGCGATAATTTCCCCGCCATGCAGACCTGCGCCCGGCCCAATATCCACCACATGGTCAGCCGCCCAAATCGCCTCTTCGTCATGTTCGACCATAATCACCGTATTACCTAGATTGCGTAAATGTTCCAATGTTTCAAGCAAGCGCGCATTATCGCGTTGGTGTAGGCCGATTGACGGCTCATCTAGCACATAAAGCACGCCTGTCAGCCCCGAGCCAATTTGTGAAGCGAGCCGAATGCGTTGGCTTTCTCCCCCCGACAAACTGCCCGAGTCACGGGAAAGGGTTAGATAATCCAGCCCAACATCATTGAGAAATTTTAGCCGTGTGCGAATTTCCTTCAAAATGCGGGCAGCAATTTCTTTCTGCTTTTTATTCAGTTTTTTGTCTAACTGCTTAAACCATATATCCGCCTCCCGAATCGACATATGCGTAATTTCGCCAATATGACAGCCGCCAATTTTAACAGCCAAAGCCTCCGACTTTAAGCGATTGCCGCCGCACTTATCGCAAATTGTAATGGAATGATATTTTTCAATTTCCTCCATTATCCGCGCACTATCCGTTTCTCTATAACGGCGCTCGAGATTGCCTATCACGCCTTCAAATTGTTTTTTTGTTCTAAAACTGCGCGTGCCATCACTATAAGTCAAAGTGATTGCCGTGTCGCCACTGCCATATAAAATTACTTTTTTTGTGCTTGCAGTGAGCGCGTGCCATGGTTTTGACATAGAGAATTTATAATGGCGGGCAAGACTCTCCAAAGTTTGCATAAAATAAGGGGAGGCTGTGCCACCTTTTGACCAAGCCGCAATCGCCCCGTCTTTTAGGGACAGGTTCGGGTTCGGCACAATCGCCTCAGGGTTGATGAAATATTGTGTGCCTAAACCATCACAAGCAGGACAAGCCCCGAATGGATTATTAAAAGAAAAAAGGCGCGGCTCAATTTCATCAATCGTAAAACCCGATACGGGACAGGCAAAGCGAGCAGAAAAAATAATCTGTTCTGCCTGTTCTGTTTGTCCTGCCGATTTTACATTTTTTTTAGTGGTTGCCGTTTTGCCTTTTGCCGTTTTACCTTGCGCTTTGCTTGTTTCTGGGGTTGGGCTTTTATCCGCCATTTCCGCCACCGCGATACCGTCTGTTAATTGTAAGGCAATTTCCAAACTATCGGCAATGCGGTTGCCAATATCGGGCTTAACAATGAGGCGGTCGACAACAACATCGATATTATGCTTATAATTTTTATCCAAAGCGGGAATATCGGTAATTTCATAAAATGCGCCATCCACTTTGACCCGTTGGAAACCGCGCTTTTGTAGTTCAGCAAAATCTTTTCTATATTCACCTTTGCGCCCACGCACAATCGGGGCAAGCAGATAAAGCCGTGTGCCATTTGGCAATTTTGCGATACGGTCAACCATTTGCGACACAGTCTGGCTTTCAATCGGCAAGCCTGTTGCAGGTGAATAGGGCGTGCCGACACGGGCAAAAAGCAAACGCAAATAATCATAAATTTCCGTCACCGTGCCGACTGTGGAGCGCGGATTGCGGGAAGTTGTTTTTTGTTCAATAGAAATAGCGGGAGATAGGCCGTCAATTCTATCGACATCGGGCTTTTGCATCATTTCTAAAAATTGCCGCGCATAGGCAGATAGGCTTTCAACATAGCGGCGCTGCCCTTCGGCATAGATTGTGTCAAAGGCAAGCGATGATTTGCCCGAACCCGAGAGGCCAGTAATCACAATCAGCCTGTCGCGTGGCAAATCGAGAGATATGTTTTTGAGATTATGCTCTCGTGCGCCGGCAATGCTAATGTTTTTGACTTGTGGCACGGGCGGTGCGCTTGCTTTGGATTTTGACTTGGCTTTTTGTGGGGATTTTGGCATTGCCCGCTATCCTAATATGATGAAATATGGGTGACATATAGAGGAATCTAAATAGCATATTTTCGCCCTTTCGCAAAGCCAGAAGGGCAGAAAATAGCAGATAAGTAGGGAAAATAGCCCTAAATGGAAAGTTTTCCACAAGCCACAAGCCAAAAAGAGAAAAGCTAATGACAAATGGGCTTGGATTTTGCTAATTTAGAGCGAACAAAAATAAAGGGCGGACAAATATAAATAATAAAGGGACAAGGGGACAGATTATGGCTTCAGGCAGTGTAAATAAAGTTATTCTTATTGGTAATCTCGGGGCGGATCCAGAAGTGCGTAGCACAAAGGACGGCCGCCCCGTTGTCACTTTAAGCATTGCAACGGGTGATAGTTGGAAAGATAAAAACACGGGCGAACGGCGTGAGCGCACAGAATGGCATCGTGTGGTGATTTTTAGCGAGGGACTTTGTCGGAGTGGCGAACGATATGTTATGGACGGGGCC
>JAPPQG010000210.1 GCA_028816945.1 Alphaproteobacteria bacterium | reverse complement strand
ATCTATCACGCATCAGGGTTAGCCATAATGAGTGTTCTAACCCATCCTCATAATGCTTAAAGGCATTGCCTGTATTATAGGGTGGGTCAATAAAGATACATTTAACCTTGCCTGCATATTTTGCTTCTAATGCTTTGAGAGCCAGCAGATTATCCCCATGGATGAGGAGATTATCAAAGCAATCTTTTTCAGAGACACGGTGCGGTGCATGATAAGATTTCTCCTTATCCTCAAGCAAAATCCGCGGCTCTAGCCTCACCCGCCGATCTTTACCTATCCATGTTAATTCCAGTTTCTGTTTATTCTTGCTTACCATGCCTGTCCCTAATCATTTAGCCTCATTCTAAACGCAAACCCCATGCACTTCAATGGGGCGCACAGGGTTTCGCACTGCTATATAATTGCAAAAATATATTTCTCAAAAATTATATTTCAAACTCATATAGCCGAATGTGCCGCGAATGTCGTAAATGCCGGCGCTTGTTGTATCTGCCCCGCCATTATTTTCAAATAATTGTGTGACGACGGGCGATTTTTCGTCAAATAAATTTTCAACCCCCAGCCGTAGAGCGACATTATCGGCAAATCTATATTCACCAAATATATCAAAATAGGTGATTGAGCCAATATTATTGCCTGTGGCCGTCATTGGGTTGGCATCAATATGCTGCACGGCACTATCAAAATAACGAAGGCTCGCCCCAAGCAAATATTTATAATTTTCATAACGCAAACTCGCATTGAGTCGATTCTCAATATTATCCACACGCCCAACAAGGTCTTCCACATCAGATGTGTCATTAACCTTGCGGTCATGCTCTAAAAGATGCGTAAATAAAGCATCCAATATCAAATCACCATTTGCCAAAGCCCAATTTTGTTGCAAGGCAAATTCAAGCCCGCCAACAGATTCCTCCGCTAGATTGATTTGTTCAGAGCGAATGGAGCGCACAATATTATCGGCATCACGCGTGACATTATTACAAAAAACAGCCTCGCCCGTTGCCACACAACGATCAAGGGTCGCCTGCGCCGTAAAAGCATCCGCCAATACATCGGTCATATCAATGTTAAAATAATCGGCAGAAATAATTGTTGAATCGCCAAGATTAAAAACAAGCCCGATTGTGAATGTATCAGCAATTTCCGAATCCAAATCGGGATTGCCACCTCTTATGCCGCGGATATTTTGGTCAAAGGCAGAGGGGTTAAAATTAGCCCCAACAATATCGGCACAATTTGCAGCTGGTGTTAAGCGATCGCCATCATCAGTGGCTGTATCGCATGGGTCAGCAATTTCTATTGTGGACGCGCGTGTGGGCGCATATAATTCATTAATATTGGGCGCGCGGGTGGCACGACCAAAACTGCCACGGGCGCGTATATTATGTGTCAATTTCCAATTCGCATTAACGCCATAAGTGGTCTCCTCCCCCACAGTGCTATAATCAGATAGACGGGCAGATAAATTGACATCAAATCGGTCGCTTAATGGAATAGCTAATTCGCCAAAAATCTCTGATACATCATAGCCGCCATCCGTATTGCCAAAAAAGGTCCGCGTGCCTTTTAAGCCAACCAAATTGCCCGAAGGCGTTACAGGATCGATGACAGCAATAAGGCCGCGATTAGGTGTGATGGTTGCCGATTCATCGCGATATTCGCCACCCAAAACATAAGACAGCATATTGCCATTTAATTCTAAAAAATCGCCTGTTATGTAAGCCGTTATAACATGTTGTTCGCTCTCAGACTCACTATTCAAATCATCACTCACCCAATTTTCAGAGGCAGGGTCAATTGTGCCACGCCCATAAATATTGACAAATTGGCAACCCGTTTGCGCCGCACATGCGGTAGGGTCAATGGCGGTCATTAAACGCAATTTATCGATTGTGTCAAAATCCGTTTGTGTTGCCTCCACTTTGCCATATTGATAGCTAATATACCAATCGCCGCCAGAAAAATCACCGTCAAGACCTGTTGCAAAGCGGAAAAGGTCGCGTTCAATTTCCGTATGACGCGGGCCAAATTCCAAAAAACGCCTTGTGATAGCCCGTAAATTACCACTAACAGCTGCAATAGCTACAATCGGGGCATCTGGAAAGCGGAAGCCTGCTGTCCCAGACGAGCCAAAGCGTGCGCTGTTAAAAGCAGCAAGTTGCGGTTCAAATTGGACTTCGACCGTTGAGTTGGCATAGCTTGTCTCAATAAAGGCATGCATATCATTATTTAAGTCAAAGCCTGTGCGTGCTGAAAAGACGAGACGCTCTGTTTCATTTTGCAAAGAGCGGAAGGGGACTCGTTGGAATCTTTCTCTAAAATCCTGCACAAAATCACCATCTGCATTAAAGCCACCATTAGGGGGGCTGGGTGGTCCATCGACCGAAAAAGCGAATGAACCGCCCGGATTAATGCCAGAGCCATGTATCATAGCACTTACACCCGTCAAACGACCACCGTCAAATTGTGAGAAAGGGCGATCTTTGCCGATTATCTCACCCTGTGTGCTATATTCCAAAGCAATAATATAATCGCCATTAGAAAATGTCCCTCCATGCACAGCATTTATGGCAAATTCTTCGCCATCTTCTTCGCTTGTTGTGCCTGTTCTAAATGTTATCGCATTGCCTTCAAAATTCTCTTTCAAAATAATATTGACAACACCCGTTACAGCATCCGCCCCATAAATAGATGAAGACGCCCCTGTGACAATATCTATGCGTTCAATTAAGCCAGCGGGGATTGTGTTGAGATCAACCGCATTTGTGCCAACATCGCCACCAACATGGCGGCGGCCATTGACAAGCACCAAACTTCTATTTGCGCCTAGATTTCTTAAATTGACCGTCTGTGTGCCAACACCAAAACCAGAATTGAGTGCATTAATGCTTGACCCGCTTTCGAGCGCATCGCCTAATTGGGGCAGTTCATTGACGGCTTCGTTTATTGTCAAAGCCCCTGTTGCCGCAAATATATCTTCTGTTAGGCTTGTTAGGGGCTGTGCGGAATCTGTATTTGATTTAACTATCCGACTGCCCGTGACAATAATTTCATCTGTAATGTCACCTGTAATTTCAGCATTATTTTCACCGCCCTCTTGTGCCGACTCTTGTGCCATTGCTAGCCCTGAGTGAAAAAAGGCGACAAACACAAGCCCGAATATCATTATCAGGCTTATGCATGATTGTTTAACTATTTTATATGTCTTCATCTCAACCTCCATTAAATATCGTATAATTCGCTATATTGCTAAATTATTATTACCATTATATTTTGCAAACCAACCCACTGGTAATTATTTACGCATATATTCTCAAACTATTATGACTATACAGGATAGGCTGTCAATTAGGCAAATAAATTTGGCATGTAAATAAATTTGGCAAAAAAATAGAGTTTGGCGCAAAAATAAAGCTCATACAAACCGCTCACCCTTATATTACGCGGTTTTTTGCCTGTACTCTTTATGCTCTTACTTTTTATACCCTTGCTCTTTATACCCTTGCTCTTTATGCCCTTGCTCTTTATACCCTTGCTCTTTATGCCCGCACTGTGCCATTCCATTCAGCCTGTTGGCGTGATAGAGCGCAGACAACGCCAATCATAATAAGACCCGATATTGGCGGCCAATAGAAAAAGCCGATATTGGCATATTGCAAAATAAAAACCGCAAAAAAGCCGCACCCCGCCCCGACAAGATAAGCAGGCCAACGCCCAATGCCAATGCGGGCGAGCAAAACCGTGCCAAGTATAACGCCTGTGACAAGATTTGGCACTTTGAACATAAGGTCGAGCAAGCCTTGTCCTTGAAAGAGACTGAGGAGCATCGACAAAGCAACAAAAACGCCGCCCCAAGCAAGTAGAGACAGGCGCGAGGCAAGCAAATAATGCGCTTCTGACGCCGCCTTTTTGATATATTTTTCATAAATATTGGAAATGCTAATATCGGATATTTCTGTCAAATGCGTATCAATGGTGGATATGCCAGCGGCAAATATGGCAGCAATAAAAATGCCCGATATGCCATTAGGCAGTTCGGTTGCGATGAAATAAGGGAAAATTTTATCTGGTTGCGTTGCAAGTGATTGTTTGAATTCGGCCGAGAGCGGATTTTCCCCATAAAAAACCGTCAAAGCAAGGCCAACCAAAAGCATGCAAATGGGTGTAATATATAAAAGGGCCGAAAAGGCGAAGGCTTTTTGTGCGTCCCGAACAGAACGACATGCTTTAACGCGCTGGAAGGTGGCTTGCGTGCCAGCAAGAGCAAAATTGCCTAATGTTGTCCCTATCAGCCCCGCCCAAATTGTATATGTGCGGCGCGGGTCTATGGAAAAATCAAATAAAGCAAGCTTGCCGCGCGCATCTAAATAGGCAAGGGCTTCGGCAAAAGACATAGAGACAGAGCCAAAAATCCAAAAGACACAAAACAGCGCGCCTAGTGAAAAAATAATAAAGAGTAGAAAATCCGTCCAAATAACTGTTTTTAACCCCGCAATCCAACTCCATAAAATAGCAAAAGCGACAATAATAATGGTGCAAATAAATAAAGAAAAACCGGTAATGACATTTAACACTAAGGCAGTTGTCAGCAAGCGAATAGATGTATTCAAACTTGTCAATGCCAAGCCCAAACAAAGCGCAAAATTGCCAATCCGCATATCAGTGCGCTTGCCAATATAGTCATAAACAGTATTACAATTTTGCGATTGGTAATAGGGGCGGGCAACAATAAAGGCTGTAATGACTTTGGCAATCATTAAGCCCATCAATATTTGGATATAAAATAAATTACCGCCCTCTTTGAAAACGGCCGTTGGCACAGATATAAAGGTGACGGAACTAATGACGGTTGCAATAATGGAGGTTGAGACAGCCCACCAAGGCAAGCCGCCGCCTGCGGTAAAAAAGTTTTTACGACTATAAACACTGCCCGATAAGCGATGTCCCATCCATGTGACAAAGACGAGAAAGCCGAACAGGATTATAAAATTAAGCAGGGAGAAAGATTGGGGCATATTTTATTGGGTTTTATTGGGCTAGGTTTATTCAATTTGCGGCATATTATTTGGTTGCGGGGGCAGGATTTGAACCTGCGACCTTCAGGTTATGAGCCTGACGAGCTACCGGGCTGCTCCACCCCGCGCCAATAGACGCTATTAGCATCTAAT
>JAPPQG010000047.1:10469-13788 GCA_028816945.1 Alphaproteobacteria bacterium | reverse complement strand
AGGTCAATCGCTGTATTACAATCGGCAAGGGCTTGTTGATGATTTCCTAGATTACTATTCGCAAACCCTCTACTAGCGTAAGTATCTACATTATTAGGGTCTAGTTCAATCGCCTTAGTATAGGCTTCGATTGCACCCGCCCAGTCTTTTGATCGCAGTTTCGCGTCACCACTTTCAACATATTCCTTAGCTTGTCGTTTTTTTTCGTTCTCATTCTCGTTATTATCATCTGCCATTTTGTCTCTCTCTGTTTTGCTATTGGGGTTTATTCTTTATGTTCTTATATAGGGTTTTGGGGTTTTTGCCTAGTGGGCGGGGGTTTTATCGCCACCCATAGCCCCCGCATCCACCCATAACCCCTTACCTGCTATAAACCCCTTACCTACCCATAACCCGTTATCCGCCATAAGCCCCTTATCCACCATAAGCCCCCTATTCACCTATAAGCCTCTTTCTTTGCGTATGGTTTGCCATGCATTATTGATGGTTGCCATGCGGCTATTGGCAAGGTGGATAATTTCTTTTGGCAGGCCGCGCGCCTGCAAGCGGTCGGGGTGATTATCACGCACGGCCGCAAGCCATGCCTCTTTCACAGTTTTATTATCGGCTTCGGGCGCCACCGCTAGCACAGCATAAGGGTCTTTATAATGTGCATTATGGCGGGCATGGATACGGATAAAATCGCTTTCTCGCAGACTAAAAATCTCACTCACACGGCGCAAAAACGCCTCTTCCGACGGGTGCAAATCGCCATCCGCATAGGCAATATGAAACAGCGCATCTAGCACATCTTCATAGACTTTCGGACGGCTGGCAAAAATTTCCGCCACTTGGCGCGCATAGGCTTCAAAGCCCGCCACATCCTCTTGTGCCAACTGATAGACGCGGGCAACATTTTTCTGCTCCCCGTCTGGGACACGGCAAATGCGATAAAAGGCTTCCACTTCTAGCGGTGAGACCATGCCATCGACCTTCGCCATTTTGGCCGACAGCGCAATCAGCGCAATCGTAAAGGCGGCCTCTTGTGTCAAAGCACGGTCAAGGACGAAATGGCCTGCCACCGCGCCTGCCACCGCGCCCAAAGGGCCGCCCAAATAAGCGCCCGCTACTGCACCTGCTACTTTACCCCAGATAGACATTGCCTGCTCCTGTGTTTTTCTGCCCTTTTTGCCCTTTTTTGCCCTTGTGTGCTTTACGGCAATTATATGCGACTCGCCCGCAAAGGGCGAAGGGGATATATTGCACATAATCCATTGCCTGTGTTATGATTATTATAATATATGAATCATATAAGAGATAGAACTATGTAAAGGGCGTATATTAAAAAGAGTATGTAAAGGGCATATATTAAAGAGAGTATGTAACGCAAACATATAAATGCAGATAGGAGGAAGCAGCCCATGTCCATATTTAATATGTTTATTTTCAATGAACCTATTTTGAATAGGTCTAATAGATTGGCGTTTTACCTACACAAAGCGCATTATCTGTGCAGGCGGGGACATCTGGGGCATTTGCAGAAACTCTGCCTTTTCACTCTGCCCGCGGCCGTGCTTGTCAGCTGTGCCGTGTTTATGACAGGGCTTTGGTCGCCCTATGTGGCAGACACAGATAATAAAAAACTAGGCGCGTGCAATATAAAAGGCAATATCAGCGCATCGGGGGCGCGGGTCTATCACCTGCCCGATAGCCCATGGTATGGGCGCACAAAAATCGACCCCAAAGCAGGCGAACAATGGTTTTGTAGCGAAACCGCCGCCCGCCAAGCAGGCTGGCGAAGCGCAACCTATAAACGCCAATCAAAAAGCAGGCGGTAGGTGGTGGGCGCGGGCGCACAAGGCGCAGTTGCGCCTAAAACGCAAAAGCAACCCTAAAACTCAAAAGAAGAAAGCCCGCGGGTGTTTTCATTGACTTTTAATTTGCGGTTGAGGGGTGGGGTGGCGCGTTGCTGGCAGTCTTGGCGTTCGCATAGGCGGCAATTTGTGCCAATAAGCGTATCGCTTGCTGGGTCTTCAAGGTTCATGCCGCGCGCATAAGTCAGGCGTGGCGCGTGCGCAATTTCACAGCCCAAACCAATCGCAAATTGACTATCGGGCATGTCAAAGCCCGTCACATTATGTCCCGTTGTGCGCGTGATTGAAAAATAGCGCGTCTTATCTTCCATTTGCACAATTTGCGTTAGCATTTTGCCGGGATAGCGGAAAGCATCATGTAAATTCCAACGCGGGCAAGTGCCACCAAAGCGAGAGAAATGAAATCCGCCCGCTGAAAAACGCTTTGACACATTGCCTGCATTATCAACACGAATGAGAAAAAACGGCACACCGCGTGCGCCGGGGTGCTGTAAAGTCGTTAGGCGGTGGCAGACTTGCTCAAAACTTGTGCCGAAGCGACGGCCAAGCAAAGCAATATCATATTCATTTTCCTCAGCCGTCTGCAAAAATAAATGATAGGGCATAAGCAAAGCGGCGGCAAAATAATTGGCAAGCGATTTACGCGCCAAACGCACAGTTTCTTCATGTTCAAGGCTAGAGGCGGCAATTTCATCTTCCAATAAATTGCGCTGTTCTAAATAGGCTAATTGAAAAGCAAGTTGAAAACAGCGGCCGGGCTGGTCTAGCCATTCCGATAGAAAAATAGTCTGGCGGTGGAGGTCATAGCGGCGCAATGTATGCCCCATAATTTCCTGCGTGCCAATGCGCGTCTTTATGCGGTGCGTATCCGCCATATAGGCACGCAAAACAAGATAGGGGTCGTCTTCGCCAATCTGTATTGTCTCATATAATTTCTCAGCCGCCTCATCAATGGCGGGAAAATAATTTGATTTCTGGTTGATAAAATCGCGCACATCTTCATGCGCCATAGAGGCACTGGTTGCATTTTGCGCCTCGCCTCGCCCATCATCAGCTAAGCGCGCCGCCAAAAGCGCATTCGTTGCTGTGCTTTCCCGATAACTCTGTAATAAGCGCGCAAACGCATCAGCCGCGGCTGGGTTCGTGTCAGCAATTTCTTTTATCTCTTGTGTGGAAATCGGTATGTCCTCAAATAAAGGGTCGGAAAATACTTCCCGCAACTGGGCATAGGCGCGGGCTTCTTCATTGCCCGCTAGGCCGCGCGGGTCAATGTCAAAAGCCTCCACCATGCGCAATAAGACTTGCGCGGAAATTGGCCTTTGGTCGCGCTCAATTAAATTAAGATAGCTGGTTGAGACGCCAAGTGCCTCCGCCATAGCGGCCTGTGTTAAGCGCAAATCACGCCGTAAGCGGCGCACCCGCGCCCCTGCAAAGAGTTTCCTTTCAATCAAAGGCTCTGTTTTGCC
>JAPPQG010000047.1:6499-10360 GCA_028816945.1 Alphaproteobacteria bacterium | reverse complement strand
ATATTTACATTATTTACAAATATGACAAAAGTCAACAAATAGTTTGTAAATATATTTACCTTAATATAATCAAAAACTTATCTATTTGCTTGCCATCCTTTGTTAAGTCTGTAAATATAAATCAGCATTTGGTTACAGCGTTATGGGTTCGGGGGAACACCATTATTTGTAAGCAAATGTTGCGGCCACAGTAAACCTTCATCTGCTGTGGCCGCTTACCACCCTATGTAGCAACCAAACTTACCACCCTATGTAACGACTAAAACTATGAGAGGTTAATATGTCAGACCAGATAGCAAACAAAATCCCTGCCTATTTAGAGCAGATTAAATCATTTGAAAAAACCAAACAGGCGCAAAGTGCCGTATGGCGCAATGTGAATCCAGAATATGCGGCGCGCATGCGGTTGCAAAATCGCTTTCGCACGGGGCTAGACATTGCCCGCTATACGGCTCGCCTGATGCGTGCCGATATGGCGGCTTATGATGCGGATTGGCAAAATTATACGCAATCGCTTGGCTGTTGGCATGGCTTTAACGCACAGCAAATGCTTATGGCTGTCAAACGGCACAAGCAAACAACAAAGCATAGTTATGTCTATTTGTCAGGTTGGATGATTGCTGCTTTGCGCTCTGCTTTCGGCCCCCTACCCGACCAAAGCATGCATGAAAAAACGGCCGTGCCGCAACTGATTGAAGAAATTTATACATTCTTAAAACAGGCTGATGCGCGCGCTTTGAATCATTTATTTGCCGAACTAGATGAGGCGCGCCAAAATGGCAATGATGACACAGCCATATTGGAGAAAATTGACAATTTCCAAACGCATATTGTGCCGCTTATTGCCGATATTGATGCGGGCTTTGGCAATGAGGAAGCAACTTATTTGCTTGCCCGCAAAATGATTGAGGCGGGCGCGTGTTGCATACAGATTGAAAACCAATTATCAGATGCTAAACAATGCGGTCACCAAGATGGCAAAGTCACCGTCCCACATGAAGATTTTCTCGCCAAAATAAATGCGGTGCGTTATGCCTTTATTGAATTGGGCGTCGAAAATGGCGTTATTATTGCTCGCACTGATTCACTTGGCGCAGGCTTAACGCAAAAAATACCTGTCTCACGCACAAAGGGCGATTTAGCAAGCCAATATAATGCGTTCCTTGAAACCCAACCAATCGACACAATTGATGAATTGGGCGAAGGGGATATGGCGTTTTGCCAAGACGGTAAATTAGTGCGCCCGACACGGCTTGATAATGGGCTTTATGTTTTCAAAAAAGGCACAGGCGAGGCCCGTGTTGTGTTGGATTGCATTACGAGCCTACAACAGGGCGCTGATTTATTATGGATTGAAACCGAAAAGCCGAACCTTGCGCAAATTGCGAGCATGGTTGCGCGCATTCGTGAATCCGTTCCCAATGCAAAATTGGTTTATAATAATTCGCCTAGTTTTAACTGGACATTGGCTTTCCGCAAACAAGTCTATCAGGCATGGGAAGAAGAAGGCAGGGATTTATCCGCCTATCCCAACCGTGCCAATGACCCGCAAGCTTTAATGCGGGCTGAATTAGATGATAGTCCATTGGCGAAAGAGGCGGATAGGTTGATTCAAAAATTTCAGCAAGATGCCGCCCGTGAAGCCGGCGTTTTCCACCATTTAATAACTTTGCCAACCTATCACGAAACCGCTTTGGGAACAGACATGCTTGCCGAAGGCTATTTTGGCGAATTGGGCATGTTGGCCTATGTGCGCGATATACAAAGGCAAGAAATTAGGCGCGGCCAAGCTTCAGTCAAACACCAAGATTTAGCTGGCTCTAATATCGGCGATGACCATAAAACCTATTTTTCAGGCGACAACGCCTTAAAAGCAGGCGGCACGCTCAACACAATGAACCAATTTTAGATAAAATGGCACTCTCTAACCCACCCGCCCCCTCTATTAGGGGGCGGGTGATTGGGGGTAGGCAATTAGCTTTGCCGTTCTAGTCCGCGCAGTGCATTATCCCTAGTAGTGTAAGCTGACTTATAATTAGGGTTCAGTTTTAGTGCTTTATTAGCATCATCAAGGGCTTGTTGGTATTTTCCTAGCTGGTTATACACAATCCCCCTGCTATTATAAGCCGTAGCATAATTAGGGTTCAGTTCAGTCGCCTTATTATAATCAGCAAGAGCTTGCGGATATTCTCCTAATCGGCTATATGCGTAACCCCTGCCATTATAAGCTTCTGGATAATTAGATTTCAGGTCAATTGCTTTACTATGATCAGTGAGTGCTTTTTGGTAATCTCTCAACCGACTATATGCACTTCCTCTACCAGTATAGGCTATAGCATAAGTAGGGTTCAGTTCAATCGCCTTATTATAATCAGCAATGGCTTGTTCATATTTACCTAACTGGCTATATGCAAACCCTCTACCATTATAAGCATCGGCAAAATCAGGTTTTAGTGCAATCACTTGATTATAATCAGCAAGAGCTAGTTCATACTTGCCTAACGAGTTATTCGCAAACCCTCTGCCATTATAGGCCTCAGCATAATCAGGTTTCAATTCAATCGCCTTATTATAATCAGCAATGGCTTGTTGATACTTGCCTAGTCGACTATTTGCGAATCCTCTATTATAATAAGCCTCTGCAAAAGCAGGATACAGTTCAGTCGCTTTCTCATGATCAGCAAGGGCTTGTTGATAATTTCCTAACCGACTATTTGCGAATCCTTTATTATTATAGGCTTCTGCGTAATTAGGTTTTAGTCCAATCGCTTTCTCATGATCAGCAAGGGCTTGTGGATAATTTCCTAACCGACTATTTGCGAATCCCCTATTATTATAAGCTTCTGCATAATTAAGCTTCAGTTCAATCGCTTTATTAGCGTTAGCAAGAGCTTGTGGATAATTGCCTAACCGGCTATGTGTAAAACACCTACCATTATAAGCTTCTGCATAATTAGGATTCAGGTCAATCGCTTTATCATAATCAGCAAGGGCGGATTGATAATTACCTAGCCGACCATTTGCGAACCCTCTATTATAATAAGCTTCCGCGTAATTAGGATATAGTTCAATCGCTCTAGTCAAGTCAGAGATTGCACCTTGATAGTCGCCCGCCTGTGCTTTGCTTCGGCCACTTATAAAAAATTCTTCAGCCTGTTGTTTGCTTTCGTCAGTCATTGTTAGTTCCTTTCGATTTTGCTTTTACTTAATATAAGCCTTTTTAGTGCTTTTACAATACTTAAATATAAGCTTTTTTAGTGCTTTTACAAGGGCGCGGGTGTTAATAGGTTGCGGGGGTGTACGCAACCAATGAACCAGTTTTAGATAAAATTAGCGTAGGTGGTTGCCTGATAATTTATTATCTAAATTGTCTATGGTTTGTTGGATGAATTTGTCGCGTTGTTCGGGGGTTATGGTTTCGCGGATGAGGCGGGCGGCCGCTGTCGTTGCCAAGTCTGCTGTTATGGCGCGTATATCGCGGATAAGTTCGGCTTCGGCACGGGCAATTTTCTCTTCTGCCTGTTCGATGCGCCGCGCAAGGCGTGCCTCTATGGCAGGGCCTGCCTCATTAGTGATACGGGCGGCATCTTTTTCGGCTTGTTCATTTAATGCCGCCATTTCTGCTTCGGCAGATTTCGCCCGCGCCCGATAATCGGCTAATAGGTTCTGCGCTTCTTCCCGCAAAGTGCGGGCTTCATCTAATTCGCTTTTAATAGCCGCCGCGCGGCGGTCTAATAAGTCACCAATTTTGCTAGGCAAGCGCAAATAGATAAACACGCCAACGACTAGCACAAAAGAAAGGGCGACAAAAAAGGACGCATCAAACATAAAAATTACCTCTCATTATATCCCGCATGTTTG
>JAPPQG010000047.1:0-6440 GCA_028816945.1 Alphaproteobacteria bacterium | reverse complement strand
CTTTTATTTTCGCATGGGCGGCAGATTCGGCCGCCACCGCTTCGGCAATTAAATCTGGCGCGGGCTTTGTGCCAAGTGCCGCTTCAATAATCGCCCCGCTCACCGCACAGGCTGTTTCATTAATATTTGCTAAAGCTGTTTGGCGCGCTTGTTCAAGCCGTGTTTCAGCGTCGCGCATATTATCGGCAAGGCGGGCTTTTAATTTCGCCTCTTCTTGCTCTAATTTGGCCGCGGCGGCGGTGCGGGCTTGCTGGACAATGGCTTGCGCCTCTTGGCGGGCTTGTTTTAGGGTCGCCTCATATTCGGCTAATGCCTTTTCAGCCTCATCGCGCATATGGGCGGCCTTTTCTAAATCATCGGCAATGCGGTTTTTGCGTGCTTCCAAAATATTGCCTAATTTCGGCAAAGCATAAATGGAGAGCAACACATATAGGATGATAAAACTAATCGCAAGCCAAACGAGTTGAGGCGCAAAACTTGCAGGGTCAAGTTGGGGCATCGCACAGGCTCACTTTACTAAACAACAAATAGCAAGATAAGGGCAATAATCAAGCCAAAGAGGCCTGTTGCTTCGGCCAAAGCAAAGCCCAAAAGCAGGTTAGGGAATTGCCCCTGTGCTGCTGACGGGTTGCGCAAAGCGCCCGCTAGATAATTGCCAAAAATTGTTCCAATGCCAATCCCCGCCCCTGTCAAAGCGACACAGGCAAGACCAGCACCAATATATTTTGCGGCTTCTGCTTCCATATTCTTTCTCCATTTTACAAATGTTTCACAAATGTTTTATAAATGTTTCATAAAGGCCCAAAGGGCGGTTGAGGTTTTACTCGTTACGCTTAATGCACGCACATGCCTATACCATGTTTATCAGTGCATATGAAGTGCATCATTAAGATAAATACAAGTTAAAATGGCAAATACATATGCCTGTAAAAACGCAATCAATAATTCAAGGGCCGTAAAGGCGACCATAAGGGCAAAAGGTGCAATCGCGCCGGCCGATATAATGCCTCCTGCGGATAAAAAGGCGACTGTGAAACCGCCAAATACTTTCAACATAGTATGCCCCGCCATCATATTGGCAAACAGCCGCACCGATAGGCTGACGGGACGGGTGAGATAGGAAATAAGTTCAATGACAACTAAAAGCGGGAGCATGATAAGGGGAATACCTTTGGGGACAAATAATTGCACAAAGCCTAGCCCGTGCCGAATAAAGCCAATCGCTGTGACGGCAATAAAAATGACACTTGCAAGGGCAAAGGTGACAATTAAATGGCTTGTTACAGTAAAAGAATAAGGCACCATGCCAAGCATATTGCAAAATAGCACAAACATAAAAAGCGTGAATATAAATGGAAAATAGCGCAACCCTTCTTGGCCTGCATTGTCGCGTATCATATTGGCGATGAACTCATAAGCCAATTCCCCCAAAGATTGCAAACGAGACGGCACAAGGGACGCCCCGCGTGCCGATAGGGTTAAAAATAAACTCACACACACAACAGCAATCATCATCCAAAGCGACGCATTGGTAAAAGAAGGATCAACCCCCCCCACCATAGGCAATTCAATAATCGGATAGACTTCGAATTGGTGCATAGGGTCGACATTAAAACCGCCTGCTTCTTGTTCCTGTGTTGCCATGTTCTTGTCCTAACCAATCCTATCTCGTGTGACTTTATTTTTTATTCTCATTTTCACTTTGGCTTTGATTTTGACTTTCATCATCTAGTTGCACTTTGTCTTGCATGGCGCGGGCCGCCCGTATCACATTGAGAATGCCTGCAACCATACCCAATATAAGCATAAGCAGAAAAAAAATAGGGGCGGTGGCAAACCATTTATCCAGCCACCAGCCAATAAATCCGCCAACCGATACGCCAACAACCAATTCAACAGATAGACGATAGGCCATGCCGATAAGTGTGCCGCGTCCCTTATGGGGGGCAGGCGATTTATCGCGCTTTTGCGCCTTTTTCACCCTATCCGAGAAATTGCGGAGATGGTCATGGGGGTCTGCTTGCCGCACCTTTATGCCTTCAAATAAATGTTCCAAAATAATGTTCCAACAAATAACGCTTATATGTATATGTGTGGCGCAGATTATGCCTGCCCTGCCCTTGTGTCAATAGATTTCGTGTGTCTAGCCTGCCGATTGCATGGGTTCGGCATTGCCCGTATGGGGCGCATTAGCGGGCGTATTGGCAGGGGTATTGGTTTCGGCAAATTGTTCGGCTGTTGCCAAATCAACGGATACGAGTTCGCTCACGCCACGCTCCTGCATGGTCACGCCAAAAAGCCTATCGACACGCGCCATTGTCAGCGCATGATGGGTAATTAGCAAAAAGCGCGTATCCGTTGTGCTGGCTATTTCTGTAATCATATTGCAAAACCGCTCCACATTAGAATCGTCCAAAGGCGCATCCACCTCATCAAGCACACAAATAGGCGATGGATTGGTTAAAAATACAGCAAAAATGAGCGATAATGCCGTTAAGGCCTGTTCGCCACCCGATAAAAGCGACATAAGTTGCGGTTTTTTGCCGGGCGGATGGGCGAGAATGTCAAGCCCTGCTTCTAGCGGGTCATCGGATTCGGTAAATTGCAATTCGGCTGTGCCACCGCCGAATAATTGCTTAAAGAGTTGTTGAAAATGATTATTCACCGTCTCAAAAGCAGCTAAAAGACGCTCCCGCCCTTCTCTATTTAATTGCCCGATACCATAACGCAATTTGTTAATCGCTTTTGTTAAATCATCACATTCAGATGATAAAGTCTCAATCTGCTCGCTAATCTCTTTTGCCTCTTCATCGGCGCGCAAATTAACACCGCCTAAATTTTCACGCTCACGCTGATAACGCTCCAATTTAGCCTCAATATCCTCACGGTCTGGGAAAGGCTTTTGCGGGTCATGTTTAGAAATGGCTAATGCTTCTTCTGGCTCTATCTGCAAAGCCTCCCGAATGCGTTGGCCGTTTTCTTCTACACGAGCAGTATTTGCCTCAACAGTTGCTTCAAAACGGGCGCGCGCTTCGCGGGCTTCGTTAAGTTCTGCTTCTGCCGTCTTTAATTGCTTATTGGCATTTGTTAAGGCGGTCTCGGCTTCTGTCAATTTATCAGCTTTGCTCTGCCTGTCTGTTTCAACCTCTGTGATTCTATCAAGCAATTTATTGCGCCGCTCGACAAGCCCTGCTGGCACGGCTTCGGCCTCTGTTTTTTCTGCCTTTGCCTGTGTGGCGCGTGTCGTTAGGGTTGCAATTTGCTGTTCGGCACGGCTTGCCCGTTTCTGCCATTCATCGAGGTCAGTTGCAATTTGTGCTAAACGCGTCTCCCGCAAATTACGCTCATGGCGTTGGCTAGATTGGGCGGCACGACAAGCTGCCAATTTTTCCTGTGCTTCGGCAACGGCTTGGCGTTTTTCGTCAATATGCTGGGCGGGGTCGGCTTCTTGGTTTAATTTTTCAATTTTATTTTCTGCTTCACCTATGGCAAGTTTTATAGCCTGCATATCGGTTATCATGCGTTGGCTTATTTCTTCAATCGCTACAAGGCGCGATTTATGTTGCATTGTGCCTTGTTCGCTATCGGTGAGTGTCTGGCGCAACGCATTTAATTTCTCTTGTGCTTCGCGCAATTCCCGCCTTTTGCTTGTATCTTCTATGGCCGCATGCTTGGCGGCTTGACTGGCAGTTTCTGCCTCTTTGTGCGCCTGCGCGGCGGCGGCTTCGGCCTGTTTTAATTCAAGGGCAATCGTTTTCGGGCGATGGCGTAAAGCCAAAGCACGAATGGCGGGTGTTGTGGCATTGGCACCTGCGCGGTAGCCATCCCACCGCCAAATATCACCCTCTATGCTAACTAAAATCTGGCCGGGCTGTAATTTATCATGCAAAACATTGCCTTGTGCTACTTCGACAACGCCAATTTGCGATAAGCAACGCGTCAAGCAAGAGGCCCCACTAATAAATTCAGTCAAGGGGGTTGCGCCCTCAGGCAGACGAGGCGCATTTTCTATGGTCGGCCAATTTTGCCAATAAGCCGGCGCATTAGGGTCAGAGGAGGCCGTTAAATTATCACCCAAAGCGGCCGCAAGGGCTGTCTGGTAGCCATCGCGAATGGATAATTCATCTATGACGGAAGTCCAATTTTCATTCCCTTCATCTTTATCTAACTCACTTTTCGTTTCTTGTGCCTCATGTGGCGCGGGCTGTATGGCTGATTTATCGATATTAAATATGGCCGATAAAGTCTCTTGCTCGCCTAGCAATCTTTCAAAAGCGGCTTGTGCGGTTTTGGCAGGGACACGCAAACTTTCTGCTTTTTGATTGGCTTGTGCCAATTTTTTCTGCGCGTCCATACTTGCTTTTGCGGCATTTTGTTCGGCTTCCACCGCTTCGGCAATTTCTGCTTTTAGGGTGGCTTGTTTTTGTTCAGCCATAGATTCGGTGCGTAATTTTTCGCGCTCATCCTGTAAAGAGGAAAGTTCTGTCTCAATCTGCGCATGGCGCGCGGTATGGTTTTCTAATATGGTTTTATATTCACGCTGGCGCATATCGCGGGCGGCAATTTGATTATTTGCCGCATTGAGTATGATTTCCACCTCTGCGAGATTCTGCTCTGCTTTTTTCACCTGCGACTCAGTATCTGCCGCTTGGACCTTATCTGCTTCCATAGTCTCTTGGCTTTTTGCTGTCAATTCAGCATGTTCATCTTCGAGCCGCGTGATTTGCTGTTTTGCATCGGCTAGGCTCGTTACCTCATGTGTTTTGTCCTGCTCGATGGCCGTAATTTGTTCGGTTAGCCGTGTCGTTAATTGTTGGGCGCGGGCTTCTTCTTGGTCTAGCCCGTCGCGCTCAATAAGCAGACGGCGCAAACTAGCGGCCGCTTTCGTTTCTGCCTCACGCAAGGGCGATAAGCGATTTTGTATATCTAATTGCTCTTTATTTGCCTTTGCCACCTGCCCCGTCAATTCAGCAACTTGTGTTTCAGCCGCCCGCAATTCTTGGCTTGCCTGCTCTGCCGCATCTACTGCTTGTTGCCAACGCACATGCAAAACAAGGGCTTGGACTTCACGGATTTGACCTGACAAATTGCGATAACGTGTGGCTTGGCGCATTTGGCGTTTGAGGCCGCGTAATTGTGTTTCTAGCCCGTCAATTAAAGCAGCTGTTTTTTCAAGGTTATTTTCAGCGGCCCGCAAGCGCAATTCTGCCTCATGGCGGCGCGTATGCAGGCCAGAAATGCCAGCAGCTTCTTCTAAAATCTTGCGGCGATTTTCAGGCTTGGCGTTAATCAATTCGCCAATATGTCCCTGTTTGACAAGCGATGGCGAACGAGCGCCCGTTGAAGCATCGGCAAACATAAGTTGCACATCACGGGCGCGCACATCGCGCCCATTGATACGATAGGATGATCCTGCATCTCGTTCAATATAGCGGACAACTTCCACCATATCGGCATTATTATATTCAGCCGGCGCGCTGTGGTCTGTATTATCTAATTGCAAAGAGACTTCGGCAAAATTGCGCGGCGGGCGGGTATTTGTGCCAGAGAAAATAACATCTTCCATGCCCGAGCCGCGCATGGATTTATAAGAAGTCTCCCCCATAACCCAACGCAAAGCTTCTAGCAAATTAGACTTCCCGCACCCATTCGGCCCAACAATAGCCGTTAAGCCGGGTAGAATATCTAAATCGACAGGGTCAATAAATGACTTAAAGCCAGAAAGATGGAGGCGGGAAAATTTCATTGGCTTTTCTCTTTGTTAGATGGTCGTTTGCCTGCCTGTTCAGCCACATGCTTATCTAAAACTTTGCGAAATTCTGCTAGCCCGACATTGCCAATAAGTTTTTCACCATTGACAAAGAAAGTCGGGGTGGAACTGACTTCTAATGTGTCACTTGCCGCGCGCATAGTGGCGCGAATATCTGCTAAAATTTCCTCATTGCGTTGGCACATAACAAATTCCTCACCCGATAGGCCAGCCTGTTTGCCTAAATTTTGTAATGCCCTAAGTGGGTCATCGGCGCGCATCCATATAGGTTGGCGCTTAAATAAAGCATCCATAAAACTTGCGCGCGTTTGCGGTGATACACATTCTACCATCATAGCGGCGGTTGCCGCATAACGGTCGAGCGGGAAATGGCGAAAATAAAATTTCACTTTGCCTGTATCCACATAATCGCGCTTGATGATAGGCAATGTATTGGCATGGAATGCCCCGCAATGATTGCAGGTCAAAGACGAATATTCAATAATGGTGACGGGGGCGTCCGCATTGCCTAGCACAATTTCCCCCGTCTGTTTGGCAACAAGCGGATTCGCCCAGACATGCATGGGGGCAAATAGGGGCGCGCCCGCCAAGCCAAGCCAAGCCATAAGCACAAGCCCACAAATGGACGACAAAACCGCTTTATATCTATCTATTGTCATGTCTATTCACC
>JAPPQG010000186.1:3877-5220 GCA_028816945.1 Alphaproteobacteria bacterium | reverse complement strand
AGGCCAAAATTACGGCTACCAATTTTCACGCCCGGTGCCGCTTGGCGGCGTTTATATTCGGAAATATAAAGCAAATGTTCAACCTGTTTTACTATTTCTGGCTTATGGCCGCGGGCAATAATGGTTGCAAAATCAAGTTCCTCCTCCACTAATCCCATAAGAATATCATCTAGCACTTTATAGGGGGGCAAATTATCCTCATCTTTTTGCCCTTCTTTCAATTCGGCAGTTGGTGGTTTTTCAATAATGCTCGGTGGAATGACTTCGCCCGCTGGTGCTAATGCGCCTTTGGGGTGGTTTTCATTGCGCCATTTAGCGAGGCCAAAAATTTCCGTCTTATAAATATCTTTGACAGGATTATAACCGCCATTCATATCGCCATATAGGGTTGCATAGCCAACAGAGACTTCCGATTTATTGCCCGTTGTGACAAGCATAGAACCAGACTGATTAGATAATGCCATAAGCAAAAGGCCGCGCAGGCGCGATTGAATATTTTGTGCCGTTATATCTGCTATGTCCCCCATTTGCGTATCGGCAAAGGCGGGGGTCAGCATTTTTTCTAATGCGGCGACAATATCCGTAATCGGCAATTCGTTAAACTTTATGCCAAGCCGTTTGGCGCACAGGCGCGCATCGGCAAAACTAGAAGCTGCCGTATATTGTGAGGGCAAGAGAAAAGCTTGCACCCGCTCTGGCCCAAGCGCATCGGCCCCAAGCGCGGCACACAAAGCACTATCAATCCCGCCCGATAGACCAAGCAATATGCCGGGAAAATTATTCTTTTCCACATAATCGCGCAAGCCCAACATAGCGGCTTGATAGACGCTCGCAAGCCCCGTCTGCAAAACAGCCTGCTGTTCGGACACACAACGCCACCCCTTTGCCGTTTGCGCCATATCAGCCACCACAAGCCCCGCCTCCCAATCAGCCATTTGTAATGGCACTTGCCCGTCTGGGTGGATAATGAAACTCGCACCGTCAAAGACTAATTCATCTTGCCCGCCTAATTGATTAACATAAAGCATGGCAAGTTGCGTATCGGCACAAGATTGGCTTGCATGGTGGCGGCGCTCTTTATATTTACCGCGCTCAAAAGGTGAGCCATTGATACAGACGAATAATTCGGCACCTTGTGTGCGCAAATGCTGGCAAACATCGCTAAACCATATATCCTCACAAATTGGCAAGCCAATTTCAACGCCACACACATGCACAGGCGCAGGCAAAGGGCCGGCGGCAAATAAGCGTTTTTCATCAAACACAGAATAATTCGGCAAATGCACTTTATGGCGTATTTCATAGGTGCCATTTTGCGCGACCATGACACTATTATAGAGTTG
>JAPPQG010000186.1:0-3826 GCA_028816945.1 Alphaproteobacteria bacterium | reverse complement strand
TTCCATATATGGCAAGCCGAAAATAAGGGCGGGGCCGGGCTCTGCCGTTTCAGCGACAAGGGCAAGCGCGACCTCTCGAATATGGCGCACAAAGGACGCCTTTAACACAAGGTCTTCGGGCGGATAGCCGCATAAAAAGAGTTCGCTTGCCACGACTATATCTGCCCCCTCAGTTGCGGCCTGTTTGCGGGCGGCACGCAACAGGGCGGCATTTCCTGCACTATCGCCAAGCACAGGGTTCAGCTGGGCAAGGGCAATTTTTAATCTCTTTGTCATTTTAATGTTTTCGCCATTTTAATGTCTTTGTCATGTTTATGTATTCGCCATGTTTAATGTATTCATATGCGCTATATTTAACCCGCACGACCGCTGATAACAAGCGAAACTCGTAGGCTTTTTACCCCTCTTTATTTTATTGAGTGAATAGGCTATAATCCGCCCCGATTTTAACAATTATAATTTTTGAATATATGAGTATAAGATGACGCATCATTGGACATTAACGAGTTGGCGCGATTTTCCCATTAAGCAAGTGCCAACCTATCCTGACGCAGAAGCCCTTTCGGCCGTTGAGGCGCGCTTGGCGAGTTTCCCGCCGCTTGTCTTTGCGGGCGAGACGCGGGCTTTGAAAGCGCAGCTTGGCGAAGTGGCAGAAGGGCGCGCCTTTTTGCTACAAGGGGGCGATTGTGCGGAAAGTTTTGCCGAACATAAGGCCGACCATATCCGCGATACATTCCGTGTTTTGCTCCAAATGGCGATTGTGCTGACTTTTGGGGCGAATCTGCCTGTGGTTAAAGTTGGGCGCATGGCGGGGCAATTTGCCAAGCCGCGCTCACAGGATACAGAGACGGTTGACGAGGTGGAATTACCCAGCTATCGCGGCGATATTATCAATGGCATTGCCTTTGATGCGGCCGCCCGCCAGCCCGACCCGCAACGCCAAATTGCTGCTTATCGGCAGGCGGCTAGCACCTTAAACCTGCTACGCGCCTTTGCGAAGGGCGGTTTTGCGGACTTAAATGGCGTGCAACGTTGGAATCAGGGCTTTGTGGCGAATAGTGCGGAGGGGGCGCGCTATGAGAAAATAGCAGCCCGCATTGACGAGGCGCTTGCTTTTATGGCGGCTTGCGGGGTGAATAGCCAGACCGCGCCGCAATTAGCAACGGTGGATTTCTACACCAGCCATGAGGCACTTTTGCTTGGTTATGAACAGGCTTTGACGCGCCAAGATAGCACTTCGGCACAAACGGGCGATAATTGGGTGGATACATCGGCGCATATGTTGTGGATTGGCGACCGCACGCGCCAGCCTGACGGGGCGCATGTGGAATTTCTATCGGGCGTGATAAACCCGCTTGGCATAAAATGCGGGCCAAGCCTTACGGCTGATGAATTGCTTGCCCTGCTCGACAAGCTCAATCCGCAAAATGAGGCAGGCCGCATCACCTTAATTACCCGTTTCGGTCATAATAAAGTAGAGGCGCATTTGCCCGCCCTCATCCGTGCCATTGAGGCCGAAGGGCGCAAGGTGGTGTGGTCATGCGACCCTATGCATGGCAACACAATCAAAGCCTCAAATGGCTATAAAACCCGCCCTGTCGACCATATTTTGGCGGAAGTGCAGGCTTTCCTAGCCGTCCATCGAGCCGAAGGGACGCATGCAGGCGGCATTCATTTTGAGATGACAGGGCAGAATGTGACCGAATGTATTGGCGGCGCGCAAGCCATTTCAGAGGCCGACCTCTCATCACGCTATCATACCCATTGCGACCCCCGCCTCAATGGCTCCCAAGCCCTCGAACTCGCTTTTTTGATTGCCGAAGGCCTAAAAGACGACAGCGCAACCCAACACCGCAAAGCGGGTTAGGGGCTAGCCCCGCACCCTAACTATCACCGCTTGGGGGCTTTTGTTTCACTTTTAATTTATCCCCCAAAACTTCCGCAGGATGCATTTTTGACGGGTCAGCCTGTTTATTCTTAATCGCTAACAAAATTTCAGCGGGACTATTCCACGCCCAGCTTCGTATATATTCGCTAACAATCAAGCGTTTTATAGTTTCGTCTTCTTGGCCAAATCTTTCAAAAAGATTATGCTTCATATAGGCGCGGCGGTAATAATCTGCTAGCAAAATTTCGTCTTTATCCCTTGCATGTATTTTTAATCTAAGCCCCCATACCCAAGGAAATATAAATAATGGAATTATCAATAACAATGAAAGATGGAAAAAAGGACTCTTGCTACCAACTACCTCTTCACATGTTCTATCAGATACCCCTAGACATATTATATCAAGCCCTTCTGGGCATATTAACAAATAACCTATTATTACCACTAAAAAAGTTATAAGAATTTTTATGAAATTTAACTGACAGTCAATACTTTCTTTCCCCTCTTTTATTTCTCTTTTTAGTTCTTCCCTTTCTTCCCTAAAATCATATGTATGGCGTTTTACAAAATCTTCTTCCCCGATTATTGCTAGCACTACTTTACGATCATTATAAACCTTTTCAAAATTAGGATTCAGTTTAATCGCCTGATTAAAATCGGCAAGTGCGCCCTTATAGTCTCCTTGCTTTCGTTTTATCTTCCCTCTATTGTAGTAAGCCTCTGTATATTCAAGGTTTTTCTCAATCGCTTTATCAAAATCGGTAAGTGCGCCTTGTAAATCTTTTAATTCAATCCTTGTGAGTCCTCTACAATTATAAGCGGGCGCAAAATCGGAATTTCGTTTAATCGCTTCATCAAAATCAGCGATCGCCTTATGATATTTTTTCAGTTTATACTTTACAAATCCCCTACTATTATAAGCCTCTACATAATCAGGTTTTAACCTAATTGCTTCATCAAAATCAGGGAGTGCAAACCTATAAGTGTCATCATTATACGTTTCCTCTGCTTCTATAAAAACTATATGCCCTCTATGATAATAAGCCTCCGCATTATTAGGGTCTAGTTCAATCGCTTTGTCAAAGTCGTCGCTTGCACCCATCCAATTGTTTGATGGTAATTTTGCTAGGCCCCTATCAACATATTCCCTAGATCGCCTCTTTTTCTCATTCTCATTATTATCATCTGCCATTTTTTGTTCGTCCTACTCTCATATAACTATGTCCGCCGTTTGCGTCGCCAATCCGCTCTAATGCGATCAAAAATAGATTGTGGATAATTTCTTAATGTCCGATATACATCACTCCTATTCTCATAAGCGGGTACATAATCAGGGTCTAGTTCAATCGCTTTATCAAAATCAGCAAGCGCACCTTGACAATCTTCCTGTTTGTGCTTTGCAAACCCTCTATTATCATAAAATATCGCATTCTTAGGCTCTAGTTCAATCGCTTTATCAAAATCAGCAAGCGCACCTTGTAAATCCCTCGATATTAACTTTGCAACCCCTCTACCATTATAAACCTCTGCATAATCAGGTTTTAGTTCAGTTGCTTTATTAAAATCTTCGCTTGCACCCAGAATGTTGCCTGCACCCATTTTTGCGCGGCCTTTATCAAAAAATTCCCTAGCGCGTTGTTCGTTCTCATTATTCTCATTATAAGCCATTTTTAGCTCCTTTGTATCTGCTATTGCCAATATTTATTTGTCCTAACCACCCTGAGTATAAGTGATTCGCCCTGCGGTCAATCTAAAAATATCCAAATAATAAATAAGACAAACGCAACAAAAAAGCGGGTTAGTGGGGGTTGGGGGTTAATCTTGCTCCCTGCCGCTTCTGATTCTCCTTATACGGTCTACTAGCTCACTGACTGGATGCAATTTGCTATCCTTTTGCTTATTTTTGACAGCTAACAACATTTCTGCAGGGCTATGATA
>JAPPQG010000108.1 GCA_028816945.1 Alphaproteobacteria bacterium | reverse complement strand
TCCATGTTCGGTGCGACAACACGCAATGTGCCAAGTGGCGTTCCCTTTTCAATGGGCGCAAATACGGGGCTTGTAAAACTTGCCGTCACAACCATTTTATGCTTGCCGCGGCGCGGCAGAATAACAGTAAATGGTTTTGACGGGGCAAGCCGAATAAATGCAAATTCACCCTGCCATACAGGGGCTTGAATAATTTCCGTATCGGGGGTTGCCAAAACCTCTCTACTAAAAGAGCGAAAGCCCCAATTCATTAAGCGGGTGGCTTCACTTGCGCGCGCCTTTTTGGAGTCTAACCCATTGAGAACAAGAATAAGGCGGCGGCCATTTTGTTCAGCCGAGGCAACCAGCCCATAGCCCGATTCTTCTGTATGTCCTGTTTTCAGCCCATCCGCCCCGATATTCGCATAAAGCAATGGGTTGCGATTGCTTTGACGAATGCCATTCCATGTGAAATCGCGTTCAGCAAACATACGATAATAGACGGGGTGATTTTTTATTAAATATTGCGTTAAAATGGCAAGGTCGCGTGCCGTTGTTTTATGGTCGGGGTGCGGCCAGCCCGTTGAGTTGGTGAAATTCGTATTCTGCATACCCAATTCAAACGCCCGCTCAGTCATTATGGTTGCAAAATCAGGCTCTGACCCCGCCAATGCTTCGGCTAACACAATGCAGGCATCATTGCCTGATTGGATAATCACCCCACGCAATAGGTTTTCTACGCTAACCTTTGAGCGGGCATTCAAAAACATAGTCGAGCCGCCAGACTTTGAGCCACCGCGCCGCCATGCATCATCACTAACAAAAAGCTCTTCATCAAGCGCAAGGCGTCCCTCCTCAATCGCCTCAAAAACCATTAGAACCGTCATGAGTTTGCTCATGCTTGCAGGACTCATAAGCGAGTCAGCATTATGTTCAAGTAAAACAATGCCCGTTTGGGCGTCTAGCAAAAAGGCTTGCCGCGCCTGTGTCTCCATAGCATTGGACTGCCCGCTTATGCCCGCTAAACTTATCAGTGCCACGAATGCCAATATGGCTATGCTGCTTATTATCGCCCTGCCTTTTCGATATATCATTGGATATGCTCTATATTATATTTCTACTCTCTTGGTCTGTTTAGTGGGATATTAACAGGGATTCGTAGAAAATCTACCTTTCTTTACTTGCAAAAATCGCTAAAAAGCTTAAAAACGCTTTGAAAAATATAATAAAATTCTTTTTCTATGCAAATTAGGAAAAATTTTGGTATATTAGAATCAAGATATTATAAATGCTATTTGAGAAGTTATAATGAATATATGGAAAACATGTAATTATTTAACAAAAGTTGGAGAGTAAGACATGGGCATTCATTCTACTGCTGTTGCAAATAGGTTTTTGGAACATGCAGAAAAAGCAGAAAGAAAACTGACGCAGATGCAGTTGCAAAAACTTGTATATATCGCGCATGGCTGGAATCTCGCGATAAATGATAGGGCTTTAACAGAAGATCATCCTATTGCATGGGATTATGGACCTGTATATCGCGCTTTATGGAAAGCCTTGCGTAGATATGGATCATCTCCCGTTACAGAAAAAGTGAAAATTGGTGATTTTGATACAAGCGCAACTGGACGACGGGCAAATGAAATCAGTACTGGTTCTCTTGAGAAACCTGAAACTGCCGTTGTCAATAAAGTCTTTGAAGTGTATGGAAAATATGAAGCCTTTCAGCTTTCAGCAATAACGCATGCAGAGGGTACGCCTTGGGATGAAGTTTTTGTCAAAAATGGAGGTAAAGACAGCGTAATACCTAACAAACTTATTAAGGACCATTTCTATGAACTCGCAGAACAACGAGCCAGATAAGAAACCCAATTTAGAAAGTATGGAAGACAGTGTAGGTTCTATCAAGGAAAAAGCAGAGCCAGATAAATACGATAGAACGGAGGACGTAATCGTAAAAGAAATAGATCAAGCGAAAAAACGAGAAGAAATTACGGATATTCAGTTTGATAGAGAATTAAAAGGAAAATATGCGGATAAACTTTTTTGCTTTCTAGTAATCTACACAGGAGTGGTTCTGTTGGCTGTTGGGTTACAGGGTATCGGTATGTTTTGCTTACATTATGTACCTTTGAGTCTGTTGATAAGTAGCATCGCAGTTATGACTATTGGTGTTGGTAGATTTGTTGTAAAGAGTTTGGATCGTCGTAATTTAAGTCGAGATGAAAGTGCTACATTGGAGTCACTTATCCAGAAAATTATTAATTTTTTCAATATAAGTTAAGCATCATAAATGGCGCAAACGCAAGGCCCATTATTCCATTTTGATGAATGCGTCTTGGTGGCCCTGTTGGAGGATTTTATCGGCTATTTGGCGGGCTTTATCACGCGAGGCAATGGGGCCAAAGCGCACGCGGTAAAATTCCGCCCCACCGCCACTTTGCACGGGCGACACATCAAGCTTAGCCACGCCTCTTATGCCAGCCATACCCCGCAATTTATTGGTTAAAGAGGCCGCATTTTCAGGGCGACTAAACACGCCAACCTGCACATAAAATTGCGTTTTTTGTAATGCTTGCGGGCGGGTCGGCAAAGGTGAGCCGTCTAATGTTGCCCGCTCTATTGTTGGCCCCAAAGGGGCGGCACGAGCCATACGCTCCCGCGCTGGCGTTTGTGGCTTTTTAAGCAGTTGGGATTTTTCCTCACGGCCAAAAATAAGCCGTCCATTTGCATCATAAAGGGCGGCACGGCGGAGATATTTCACGCGGACTTTTGCCGTCCCCTGTTTTTTGAAACCAAGCAGTTCGGCCGCCCGCCGTGATAGGTCAATTTCCCGATTGCGCCTGAATGGGCCGCGGTCATTGATACGCACAACAAGCGAACGCCCATTTTCTAAATTGGTCACCCGCGCCATAACAGGCATAGGCAGGGTTGGATGGGCGGCCGTTAGCAAATGCATGTTAAAAATTTCACCATTTGCTGTGCGCCGCCCCTGAAATTTTGCCCCATACCAAGAGGCAATGCCCTTTCTATCATAGGCTTTATTTTCACGCGGATAATACCATGCGCCGTCTATTTGATAGGGTTTGCCAATTTTATAAATACCGCCTGCGGCGTGGCGCGCCGATTTATTGCTGAATAAGTGCAAAGGATTCGGCAGGCCGCAACTTGCAAGCAAGGTTGCAAAGATAAGCGGCATAGTGAATCGATACAGGGCATGTCTATACAGGGAATATCGCATGGGAAAAGATAATATCAAGATTCGCAAAAAAGCCACCCCCGCCCATATAAATATATGCGAATATATGTAAATAATGCCCTGCCCTTTATCACACATTGTCACACAGGCCCTTTATAGCGCATATATTATGCGGCTGACTTGCCTATCGGGCCATAATGGGTTATGCAAAGGGGATTGGAGAGGTGGCTGAGTGGTTGAAAGCGGCGGTCTTGAAAACCGTTGAGCGTTTACGCGTTCCGGGGGTTCGAATCCCTCCCTCTCCGCCAGTTTGAGTCGCCACTTTGAACGATGCCCGCATTCTCAAAATGCACCAAGTAAATTTTTTTAGGTGTTTTCCCTATAATATCAAATTAGTATAGCCTATTATTAAAGTAAATTATTTTTTGTGTGTGAGGGCAAAAAATGTTTGACTTTGCTTTTTTAGCTTGCTATTTAACCTGCTAATGATAATGATTATCATTAACACGAATATGAAATTACCATAAGAGATAAAGAGTTACCAAATATATGAGAATAGGTTATGGGCGACCTGCCCGCCTTGCGTGTCCATATGAGCGAATAACAACCCATGAAAGGACTTATAGGAACCGATATGAAACAGATTAACCCTTTGATATATTTAAGTATATTAGCAATAACGCTCTCTTCTACCGCTTTTGCACAGGATGAAAGGGCGGGTGCGCCATTAGAGCCGACAATATCGCTGGAAACTGTGACAGTTGTCGCTACAAAAAGCCCACAAAATAGTTTTGATATACCCGGCATGGTCACAGTGATTGATGCAGACAGCCCCGAATTGGCGGGTCATGGGACGCCAAAAGAATTGCTAGGGGATGTGACAGGCGTCGAATTTGGCGGCAGTGCGCGTAGCAATGGACAAGATATTAAAATGCGCGGCTATGGCACAGAGGGCATTGTTGTATTGCTAGACGGGGTGCGGCAGAAATTTGAGTCCCGCCATGACGGCCGCTTTTTTATTGATTCTGCTTTAATTAAAAGCGTTGAAGTGGTGCGCGGCCCTGGCTCTGCCCTTTATGGCAGTGGCGGTTTGGGCGGTGTGGTTGCTTTTAAGACCAAAGATGCGGGCGATTTGCTTGCGCCCAATGAAAATATGGGGGCAACAACGACACTCGGCTTTCAAACTGTGGATGATGAATGGGTCGTGTCACAATCTGCTTATGGACGCACTGAAAAATGGGACTTTTTGGCAAATGTCGTTATGCGTGAGTCGGACGATATTACGCTTGGGGACGGGTTAGAATTGCAATCGGAGGAAGAACTCGTAAGTGGCTTGTTAAAGGCAAGCTGGACTCTTGCGGATTTTCATACGATTCGATTTAGCACACAGCAATATAATATCGATGCCAAAGAGCCGAATAATCCAGATCTCGGCAATGACCCTACTTCATTGACTGATAAGACGATTGAATCAAATACCACACGCCTAGCCTATGAGTTCAACGACCCGTCTAATAGTTTGGTTAATATTAAAGCGCAGATTTACCGCGTTGAAACAGACAAAGAGGAGGAAATTTTAGCCCCTTCTGCTGTGCATGCGGTTGGCGATGTCACCACAAATAATTTAGAAACCTATGGCTTTAATATAGAAAACCAATCGCGCTTTGGCGAAGGGACGAATCTTGCGCAGATTATTACCATTGGCGGTGAGATGTATAATGAGGAATTGGACGGTGCCGATACAGGCTCAATGAGTGGTGAGGCTGACCATTACCCCGATGCGGAAGCCGATTATTGGGGCGTATTTATACAAGATGAAATGGTGCTTAACACGCAAGCGGGCGAGTTTCTCATCATATCTGCCTTGCGCTATGACGCCTATGAATCGGAAGATGCAACTGGCAATTCATCTGATGAAAGCCGCCTTTCGCCTAAAATTGGCATAACATATAAGCCAAATGATTGGCTACGGCTATTTAGTAGTTATGCGCAAGCTTTCCGTGCGCCCAATATGGAGGAACTTTACCCAACGGGCATACATTTTGCCATTCC
>JAPPQG010000132.1:3814-5236 GCA_028816945.1 Alphaproteobacteria bacterium | reverse complement strand
CACACAGGCAAAGGGGGCGATTGGCTTGCCTGAAAAACAAGGCCTTTATGACCCTAGACATGAACATGACGCATGCGGGATTGGCTTTGTCGCAAATATAAAAAATGTCAAAAGCCATGCCATTATTCGCGATGGGCTGACAATTCTTAAAAGTTTAGAACACCGCGGCGCGGTTGGGGCTGACCCAAAGGCAGGCGACGGGGTTGGGATTTTAATTCAAATGCCCGATGCTTTTTTCCGCAAAGCCGCCGCACAAGAAAATATTACCCTACCCGATGAAGGCACTTATGCGGTGGGTGTGTTTTTCCTCCCCCCTGATAAGGCAACAAGACAAAAAATTGAAAAATTGGCAGAAAAAATTACAGCAGAAGAAAACCATAAAATACTCGGCTGGCGCGATGTGCCAATAGATAATAGGGATTTAGGCGAAAGCATTCGCCCGTCTGAACCGATTATTCGCCAACTCTTTATTGCCAATGGACGAATGGGGCAAGCGGCGCAGGCAGGACAGGCAGAGCAGACAGAGCGCACGCGTGATGATTTTGAGCGCGACTTATTCATCATCCGCCGCCGCATTGAATTAGCTGTCAGCGCATTACAATTAAAAACCGCGCAAGGGTTTTTCTATATCCCCTCTATGAGTTCGCGCACCATACTTTATAAAGGCTTATTATTAGCAAGCCAAATTGACCGCTATTATTTAGACTTGCAAGATGAAAGCATGGTCTCAGCAATGGCCCTTATTCACCAGCGTTTTTCAACCAATACATTTCCAACTTGGCGGCTCGCCCAACCTTTCCGCATGATTTGTCATAATGGGGAAATAAATACTTTGCGCGGCAATGTGAATTGGATGGCCGCCCGCCATGAAGCCATGCGCTCCAATTTGTTTGGTGATGAATTGGAAAAACTTTGGCCGCTTATTGAAGAAGGCCAATCGGATTCTGCCTGTTTTGACAATGCGTTAGAACTTTTAGTGCAAGGTGGCTACTCCCTACCTCATGCGATGATGCTGCTTATTCCCGAAGCTTGGTCGAATAATCCGCTTATGGATGCCAACCGCCGCGCCTTTTATGAATATCACGCCGCCCTTATTGAACCATGGGACGGGCCGGCCGCGGTTGCCTTTACCAATGGTCGCCAAATTGGCGCAACACTTGACCGCAACGGTTTGCGCCCAGCGCGCTATTATGTGACAAATGATGACCGCGTGATGATGGCGTCTGAAATGGGCGTTTTACCCGCGCCTGAGGAAAGCATTATTGAAAAATGGCGTTTGCAGCCCGGCAAAATGCTGCTTATTGATTTAGAACAGGGTCGCATTATTGGCGATAGCGAACTCAAAGAAACATTAGCTAAAGCCCATCCCTATCAAGATTGGCTTAATGCGGCGCAAATTAAACTAGAAGATTTGCCCGCCCC
>JAPPQG010000132.1:0-3621 GCA_028816945.1 Alphaproteobacteria bacterium | reverse complement strand
GAGGATTTGAAATTTCTGCTTGCCCCTATGGCCGCAAAAGGCGAAGAGGCGGTCGGCTCTATGGGAACTGATACGCCTATTTCGGCCTTATCTGACCGCCCGAAATTGCTTTATTCCTATTTCAAACAATTATTTGCGCAAGTGACCAACCCCCCCATTGACCCCATACGGGAGGAATTGGTTATGTCGCTTGTCTCTTTTATCGGCCCGCGGCCGAATTTGCTAGATTTAGAAAGCACATCAGGGGAAAGACGCCTTGAAGTAGAACAGCCTATTTTAACCAATGATGATTTGGAAAAAATCCGCCGCATTAGCAATGTCAAAGATAATCATTTTCACGCCATAACATTAGATATAAGTTGGCCGCTAGCGCAAGGCACAGCAGGGCTTAAAACCCGCCTCACTGAATTATGCGATGAGGCAGAAAAGGCCGTTCGCGAAGGCCATGAAAATATTATTATCCTCTCCGACCGTGCCATTAGCAAAACACAAGTCGCCATACCTGCCCTATTGGCGGTTGCGGCCATTCATCATCATTTAATTCGCAAAGGCTTGCGGACTTTAACAGGGCTTGTTGTCGAGACGGGCGAAGCGCGCGAAGTGCATCATTTTTGCTGTCTTGCTGGCTATGGGGCGGAGGCCATTAACCCTTATCTTGCCTTTGCAACATTGGCCGATTTACAGACGCAAACCGATATGCCAGAAAATATAAGCCCCGCCGACATGGCACAAAATTATATTAAAGCACTCGGTAAAGGCATTCGCAAAGTTATGTCTAAAATGGGGATTTCTACTTATCAATCTTATTGTGGGGCGCAAATTTTTGATGCGGTGGGGTTAGCGCAGGATTTTGTCGATGAATTTTTCACCGGCACAGCAACCCAAATTGAAGGCATAGGATTAGCACAAGTTGCCGAAGAGACCATACGCCGCCACAAAGATGCGTTTGGCGATAAAGATGTGTTGCGCCAAACATTAGATGTTGGCGGGGAATATGCTGTGCGTGTGCGCGGCGAAGCGCATATGTGGTCATCGCAAACTGTCAGTGAATTGCAACATGCGGTGCGCGGTGAAAATGTTGAAAAATATCGCAATTATGCAAAATTAGTTAATGAGCAGAATGAAAAACTGCTAACCTTGCGCGGCCTGTTCCGCATTAAAGCTGCAAACCAGACAGGCCGCAAAGCCTTAACCTTAAAAGAAGTTGAGCCAGCTGAAAATATTGTTAAACGTTTTGCCACAGGGGCTATGTCTTTCGGCTCTATTTCTAGTGAAGCGCATACAACCCTTGCTATTGCTATGAATCGAATTGGCGGCAAGTCCAATACAGGCGAAGGGGGCGAAGAAGCAGAGCGGTTTGCCCTCTTGCCAAATGGCGATAATATGCGCTCAGCGATTAAACAAGTCGCCTCAGGCCGTTTTGGGGTGACGACTGAATATTTAGCCAATTCTGACATGATACAAATTAAAATGGCACAGGGCGCAAAACCCGGCGAAGGCGGCCAACTGCCCGGCCATAAAGTGGATGCACGCATTGCGGCGGTGCGCCATTCAACACCGGGTGTCGGCCTTATCTCTCCCCCGCCACACCATGATATTTATTCCATTGAGGATTTAGCACAGCTTATTTTTGACTTAAAAAACACCAATCCGCAGGCGGCTATTTCTGTAAAACTTGTATCCGAAGTGGGCGTTGGCACAGTGGCGGCAGGCGTCTCCAAAGCACGCGCCGACCATGTGACCATTTCAGGCTTTGAAGGTGGCACAGGTGCTAGCCCGCTTACCTCTATTAAACATGCAGGCAGTCCATGGGAAATTGGCCTTGCCGAGACACAGCAAACGCTTGTCTTAAATCGCTTGCGAACCCGTATTTCTGTGCAAGTCGATGGCGGCTTACGCACAGGCCGTGATGTGGTGATTGGGGCTTTATTGGGGGCTGATGAATTTGGCTTTTCCACCGCGCCGCTGATTGCCGCGGGCTGTGTGATGATGCGGAAATGCCATTTGAATACATGCCCTGTTGGCATTGCGACCCAAAATGAAACATTACGCAAACGATTTACGGGTCTGCCCGAACATGTCATCAATTTTTTCTTTTTCGTAGCCGAAGAAGTGCGCGAAATAATGGCTGAGATGGGCATTAAGACATTTAATGAATTGATTGGGCAGACGGATTTATTGGATACAAAACAAGCCATCGACCATTGGAAAGCAAAAGGGCTAGACTTTACCCGCCTATTTACAAAAATCGACAGTAAAGGTGAGCGCACTTATCAATGCGAAGCACAAAACCATCCCATTGATGATATTTTAGATCGCAAACTCATTGCCGAAGCACAAGACGCTATCCACCATAAAAAGCCTGTTCAAATTGAAACACCTATTACCAATATCGACCGCACCGCAGGCACTATGTTATCGGGGGAAATTGCCAAAATACACGGCCATGCGGGGCTTGCAGAAGATACAATTTGTGTCAAATTGCACGGCACAGCGGGGCAGAGTTTTGGCGCGTTTTTGGCGCGGGGCGTGTCTTTTGAATTAGAGGGCGAAGCAAATGATTATGTCGGTAAAGGCCTATCAGGCGGGCGGATTGCCATTTACCCACCGAAAAATAATAAGATTGTGCCAGAAGAAAGCATTATTGTCGGCAATACAGTTCTATATGGGGCAATCGATGGCGAATGTTATTTCCGCGGCGTGGCAGGTGAGCGCTTTGCGGTGCGCAATTCGGGCGCGGTGGCCGTCATAGAGGGGGCAGGCGATCATTGCTGTGAATATATGACAGGCGGTGTGGTGGCTGTGCTTGGCCATACGGGGCGCAATTTTGCTGCTGGCATGTCGGGGGGCATTGCCTATATATTAGATGAAGACGGCACATTTCAAACCCGTTGTAATATGGCTATGATTGAATTAGAGACTATTGACCCGCACATGACGCAAGACTTGACTCATTTGAAGGATAATATGACGGGCTGTGATGCGGAGCGGTTGAAAAAACTGCTTGAAAATCACGCGCATTATACGAATTCCACCAAAGCACAAACAATTTTAGCAGATTGGGCGCATTGGCTACCGAAATTCAAAAAAATTATGCCTATTGAATTCCGCCGCGCCTTAAATGAATTAGACAATCAACGAGACAATGAATCGGGCAAAGCAAATTTGCCACCCCGCGCCCTCGCCGGCGAATAGAGGAGCAGAATATGGGTAAGCCAACCGGGTTTTTAGACTATGCGCGCCATGACAATAGCCTCAAACCAGCCAAAGAGCGCATAAAGCATTTTCGCGAATTCACCATCGCGCTCGATAAAAAAGAATTGACGCGCCAAGCCGCGCGCTGCATGGATTGTGGCATTCCCTATTGCCATAATGGCTGTCCTGTCAATAACCAGATTCCCGATTGGAATGATTTAACCTATAATAACCAATGGGAAAGTGCATTGGCGAATTTGCATTCGACAAATAATTTTCCCGAATTTACAGGGCGCATTTGCCCCGCGCCGTGTGAAGCAAGCTGTACTTTGAACTTAATTGATGAGCCTGTGACAATTAAATCCATTGAATGCGCTTTGATTGACAAGGGCTGGGAGGCAGGCTGGGTCAAGCCGCAAATTGCCC
>JAPPQG010000054.1 GCA_028816945.1 Alphaproteobacteria bacterium | reverse complement strand
CAAAAGGGGAGTTTGAAAAATGATTAACGAATCCATTCACCAGTTGAAATAATTCTACGGTACATATTACCGTTTTCATCTTTTTCCCATTTATAAGCGCGGTTTTCTGGTATTGTTAATTCAGCAGGTAATTTAGGTGGGGTATTTTTCCTATATATTGCTGTATCTAATTGTGTCTGTGTGAGATTTTTGACATTTTCTAAATCCGCTGCTGTCAAATCTGCCTTTTCCAATTCTGCACTTGCAAAATCCGCTTTTTGTAATTCTGCATTTACAAACCATGTCCCTTGTAATTTTGCACTCCAAAACCGCGCTTTTTGTAATTTTGCAACCGTAAAACTCGCTGCTTGTAAGCCTGCTTGCCCAAAATTTGCTCCTTCTAATTTTGCACTTGATAAATCAAGGTTACGCAAGTCGAGGTTCATCATATCTAGTTCCTTTTGTTTTTCTTCGAGTGGTATATTTTCTGCTGATACTAATTCACCTAATATTTTGATAGCTATCTCAATATCTACGCGCCCTTTCCATCGTCTAGGTTTTGTTTCCTTTTCTAGGTAATATATATCTGTTTGATTACAGATAAAATCGAGAAATAGGTTACGAATTAGTTTTTGATTAGCAGACTCTGCCGTTTTATATAAATTTTCTAATATACGCACACCCGCGGCGCGGATATGTAATTTTTTTTCATTTGCTAATGCTTCTACGCCACGCCCGAGCCTGTCACTGAACAGTCCCGCTTCGTTCATTTTCAACCGCCTTACATTTAGAATTAAGGCATAAAATGCACCTATTGCACCATAAGCAAAAACTAATGTCCGTATCGCATGCCCATTTCCATATTCTCCCTTCGTCAGCCAACCCCATTGGCATATTGCCACCGCAGTAATAGCAATGGTAAATACTCCAAGCAGAATCTCCAGCCAATAGGCCCCAATCAAGCGTTTTAGTTTTAGTTTCATTTCACTCATAAAAACTTTTCTCTCTTTAAGCCTCTGTCTTTACTTCCCGCTTTTTAAGCAAAAGGCCGCCCTCCGTTTGGGCGGAAGGCGGCTTTGCTTACTCATTGCTTACTCGTTCGGTGCTTTTGCGTGCAACTCGTTGCAGGGCGTTGCAAAAAGCGGGGCGTGGGGCTACATCATACCGCCCATACCCCCCATACCACCCATGCCACCGCCCATATCGGGCATAGCAGGGGGTGCTTTTGGCTCTGGTTTGTCAGCAACCATCGCCTCTGTTGTGATAAGCAAGCCTGCCACAGAGGCCGCATCACGCAAAGCCGTGCAAACCACTTTGCTTGGATCAACAATACCAGCCGCAATCAAATCGCAATATTTTTCATTTTGCGCATCAAAGCCGATATTGCCCTTTGCTTCTAGCACTTTGCCGACAACAATAGAGCCTTCCACGCCGGCATTTTCAGCAATCTGGCGAATGGGTGCCTCTAACGCACGGCGCACAATCGCAATGCCCGCCTGAATATCAGCATTTTTATGCGCCAATTTATCCAAAGCACGCGTCGCCCGCAATAAAGCCGTGCCACCGCCCGCAACAATGCCGCTTTCAACAGCCGCACGGGTGGAATTGAGCGCATCATCAACGCGGTCTTTGCGCTCTTTCACTTCTACTTCTGTGGCACCGCCAACCCGCAACACAGCAACCCCGCCGGCTAGTTTGGCAAGCCTTTCTTGCAGTTTTTCACGGTCATAGTCAGAACTCGTATCAGCAATTTGGGTGTTAATTTGCGCCACACGCGCCTGAATATCCTTTTTCTTGCCAATACCATCAACAATGGTTGTGTCATCTTTGGTGATGCTAACCCGTTTCGCTGAGCCGAGCATTTTCAAATCAACATTTTCTAACTTAATGCCAAGATCTTCAGAGACAACTTGCCCGCCTGTCAATATGGCAATGTCTTCTAACATCGCTTTGCGGCGGTCGCCAAAGCCCGGCGCTTTAACGGCTGCTACTTTCAAGCCACCACGCAATTTATTGACAACTAATGCGGCCAGCGCTTCGCCTTCAATATCTTCGGCAATTATCAATAGCGGGCGGGAGGTTTGCACGACACTTTCCAAAATCGGCACCATAGCCTGCAAGTTAGAAAGTTTTGACTCATGCAATAAAATGAGCGGGTCTTCTAATTCTGTCGTCATTTTATCCGCATTGGTGATGAAATAGGGCGACAAATAGCCGCGGTCAAATTGCATCCCCTCGACAACATCTAACTCACTTTCTAGCCCTTTGGCTTCCTCTACCGTGATGACGCCCTCATTGCCAACTTTCTGCATGGCTTCGGCAATCATCTCGCCAATTTCTGTCTCACCATTGGCGGAAATTGTGCCAACTTGGGCAATTTCCTCATTCGATTTAACAGTTTTAGAACGTTTGTCTAAATCCGCCAGAGCCGCGATTACGGCTTGGTCTATGCCGCGTTTCAAATCCATCGGATTCATACCAGCGGCTACGGATTTTGCGCCTTCTTGCACAATGGCATGCGCTAGCACTGTGGCTGTCGTTGTGCCGTCACCTGCTTCATCATTTGTGCGGGAGGCGACTTCACGCACCATTTGCGCCCCCATATTTTCAAACTTATCCTCTAACTCAATTTCTTTCGCAACTGTAACGCCATCTTTTGTCGTGCGTGGCGCACCAAAGGATTTGTCAAGCACAACATTGCGCCCTTTCGGGCCAAGTGTCACTTTAACTGCATCTGCAAGAATATCCACGCCGGCAAGCATTTTGCTGCGGGCTTGGGGTCCAAATTTTACTTCTTTTGCCATGATCTGTGTCTCTCTCTATCTTATAGGGGGTTATTTAATAATACCAAGAATGTCGGATTCTTTCATAATCAGTAGTTCTTCGCCATTTATGGTGACTTCACTGCCTGACCATTTACCAAAGAGAATCCTGTCTTTGGGCTTGACATCAAGCGGTGTCAGTGTGCCATCTTCTGCACGAGCGCCACTACCTGTCGCAACCACAATGCCTTCAGAGGGCTTTTCTTTGGCTGTATCGGGGATGATAATGCCGCCGGGGGTTTTATTATCTTCTTTAACGCGACGCACTAATACTCGGTCATGTAAGGGACGGAAAGCCATTTATTCCTCCTATTTGCCCGTTTCAATGGGACTAGGTTAAATCATTTGTTATTTGCCATATATGCAACATGTCAGCCTTTTCGCCTTTCCCTCATAGTCTATGGCTAGCAATAATTATTTGCCAAAATGCCACAGGCCAAAATGCCATATGCTAAAATGCCACATGCATGACAGGGGCTAGATAGGGAGTCAAAGGGCAACTGTCAAGGGGTAGGGGGAAATAAAATCCCTGTTTGTTGATAATTTTTGCAATTAAAGCAAAAAATCGCAACCTAGTGGAATATGTAGGAATTAGGGGGTTGCGCGGGGCGGCTTGCTAGCCTAATTAGGTAAAATCCAATATATTCGGTCATCTATTCGGCAAAGCCTGCCGCCGAAGCGATGGTGCGCCCGAATAGATGGATAAATGGTCGGAGAGTCTGCGGATTCTCCGACCATTCATATAATTGGCATTTATTGTGCTTTTGCCTGCTTTTCTAGTTTTTCCATAAGCCGCGCAAACATTTCGCTTTGTTCGGCAAAAATATAATCGGGCTTACTGACAATGGCTTTTTTATATTTTTCATTTTGCCCCGTTTCATTTTGCATAGTTTCCACAAAAGCCTGCAACTTATCACTTGGCACTTGATAGATTTCACCTAAATTATAGGCGTCTGTATTTTGCGATTTAGGCGATAGAAATTGCACAATGCGTTGTTTGTCAGCATTCATATAGGCTTCTAGCATGGTTAAAATGCGTTTTGCGGCTTGTAATGTGTCGTCGTCCCATGTGGCTGTAAGGGATGCGGCAAGAGTGGCTTGGCTTTGCAAAATCACGCCATCTTCTAACACGCGCAACTGATTGGCTTTTAATGTTGCGCCACTTGAAGTGATATCGACAATCATATCGGCTGCCCCAGAACTAGGCGCGCCTTCAATCGCCCCAAATGCTTCAACAAGTTGGTAATTGCCTAGCATGTCATGCTTGGCGAAAAAATCCTGTGTCAAGCGCATATATTTTGTTGCGACCCGCAAGCGGCGATTATGTTTTGTGCGAAAATCACCCGCAATTTCAGCTAAATCTTTCATGTGTGTCACATCTATCCAACCGTCTAACACAGCGACAACAATATCGCATTTGCCAAAGCCCAAAGGCGCAAGCGGTACAATATAGTTTTCTAACTCTGCTATGCTTTCATATAATAAATCCTCCCCCGTGACGCCAAAATGTAGTTTGCCGTCTCGTAAGCGTTTGGCAATTTCAGCCGCCGGCAGATAGACAATTTCAACATTATCAATATGCGCCATTTTGCCCGCATAGCCGCGTGTGCCGCCGCGCCGCAAAGGCAGACCGATAGATTGGAACAAGGCCGCGCTGTTTTCCTCTAATCGCCCTTTGGACGGCACAGCAAGCATAAGTGGATTTGTCATAAATGCGCTCCTATAAGTCTAACGCTCTGCTTTTGGCCGCGCCGCATCTAGACGCTCGACAGCTATGGCTGCGCCAATGGCGGGGGCGGATATAATATCCTGCGCCATTTTATCTGTTTGCAAACTATCTATTAAATCATCATATCGCCCGCCCCCAGCAATCGCCCGCCGTGTCCCCTTATCAGTGTTTGTCCTTTGATTTGTCGCATATATCTCAAAAGCAAGCCCCGTATAATAAGCAAGTTTGCGTCCATATTGTGAGGAAAAGATAATCGCCTGCGGGTTTATGTCCGCCTCTTTGGCAATCATCATTAAGCGCGCCTGCAAGGTTCTCACATCTGCCTTAAATTGTTTTGACACAGCAAGCCCTAAATCTGCAAAAACATTTGTCATGTTTTCAATCGGACACTCGATGGATGAATAAGCCTTAATAGCCTCAATCTGTGCTTGCTCTAATAGTGCGTTTTCTGCCTCTTGTTTTTGCTTAATGCGTGCCTGAATTTCTGTCATATCGCGGTCCCCCATTATAGATGCACCAATAAAATTTGTCCCCACCAAATCTGCATTTTGCAAATTTGCATCCTGCAAGCCTACTCCTTGCAAATAATTAGGCTGATTGTCATTTGTATTTAGGGATAATGTTTCAAGCGTGGTTTGCAAATTTTGTTGATGCTTAAAACTTCTTTTCAGGCGTCTTTGTATGCGCGGGGCAGGGGCAAGGGCTGTA
>JAPPQG010000175.1:5154-13925 GCA_028816945.1 Alphaproteobacteria bacterium | reverse complement strand
AAGATTATTTACTGCAAACAGTTCATTTATTTCAAACGGTTCATTTATTTCAAACAATTTATTTATTGCAAACAGTTTCAGCAATCATTCATCATGCCAAATAGGCGGCTAGCCCTTCAAAGAGGGCTTTGCCATCTGTTGTGCTATCTGCTAATGCGCTTTCGGCACAACGTTCAGGGTGGGGCATCATGCCTAGCACATTGCCCTTTTCATTAACAATCGCGGCAATATCAAAACTAGCACCATTTGGATTATCATCGGGCGCATAACGCAAAGCAATGCGATTGTCACCTTCTAATTTTTTCAAAGTCTCATCATCCGCAAAATAATTGCCTTCATTATGCGCAACGGGAATGACGATTTGGCTGCCTTGTTTATAATGGGCTAGAAAGGGCGCGTTGGCGCGTTCAACAATGAGCCGTGTATTGCGACAAACAAAATGTAAATTGCGGTTGCGCATCAGCGCGCCGGGCAAAAGCCCGCATTCGGTTAGCACTTGAAAACCATTGCAAATACCTAAAATAGGCATGTTTTTTTCTGCCTGTTTTATCACCTCACGCATAATTGGGCTATTGGCTGCCATTGCCCCGCCACGCAAATAATCACCATAAGAAAAGCCGCCGGGCAAGATAATAACATCTGTTGGTGGCAGGCTTGTCTCTGTGTGCCATACCATCTTTGTTTTTGCGCCGCTTATTTGCGTCAAGCAGACAGCCACATCGCGGTCACAATTAGACCCCGGAAAAACAATCACAGTTGCTCTCATGCTTGCCCCGCTTGATTGTCCGTCATGGCTAGTTCAATCTCATAATTTTCAATAACCATATTTGCCAATAATTTCTCACACATATCGACAAGCTGCGCTTTGGCTTTTGCCTCATCTTTTTCATTAAGCATAATTTCAATCAATTTGCCTTGTCGCACTTCCTCAATGCCATTAAAGCCGCGCCGCGCAAGGGCAGTCTCAATCGCCTTGCCCTGTGGGTCAAGCACGCCCTGTTTAAGTGTAATTTTAATAATTGCTTTCATAGAATAGGGTTCGCCATTATTTGACTAATAGATTATTTCACTAATACACTATTTAACTAATACATTATTTGACTAACACTGGGCCAGCAATATCATCACGCCCGCTTTGTGTCATAAGCCCTAATCGGTTGGCGACCTCACGATAGGCTTCCAACATATCGCCTGTATCATAGCGAAAGCGATCTTTGTCGAGACTATCATTCGTCTCCTTATCCCATAGGCGGCAATTATCGGGGCTAATTTCATCGGCAAGCACAATTTCCACTGTGTCATTTTCCCATAGACGGCCAAATTCCAACTTAAAATCAACCAAATGAATATTGGCATTGGCAAATAGGCCACGCAAAAAATCATTAACCCGCAACGCCAAAGCGCGCATGTCTTCAATTTCCTCCTCATCCGCCCAACCCAAAACCGTTATATGGTCTTCGCTAATGAGCGGGTCGCCAAGCGTGTCATTTTTATAAAAATACTCAACCAATGTTTCTGACAGCGTGTCCCCCTTGTTAAGGCCTAATCGTTTGACAAGAGAGCCGGCGGCCATATTGCGCACCACCACTTCAACGGGAATAATTTCCACTTTATGAATTAACTGCTCGCGCATATTGA
Source organism: Alphaproteobacteria bacterium (assembly GCA_028816945.1). Lineage (GTDB taxonomy): Bacteria > Pseudomonadota > Alphaproteobacteria > RS24 > RS24 > JAPPQG01. The sequence continues at coordinate 12,287 of JAPPQG010000175.1, read as the reverse complement.
GTGATCTGATAAAATGGGTACGAATGCCGATTGCTTCTAATTGTTGAAAAATATATTCACAAATGCGTTGGTTCAGCACGCCCTTGCCGTCAATAATAGCATGCTTTTCTGCATTAAAGGCTGTCGCGTCATCTTTGAAATGCTGAATCAGTGTGTCTTTTTCTGGCCCTTCATAAAGGGTTTTCGCTTTGCCGTCATATATTTTCTTACGCCGTATCATCATGGGCTAATCTACCTCCTTAAAGACGCGGTCAAAAATAATATCCACATGGGCTAAATGATAATTCAAATCAAACAGGCTTTCTAATGTTTTCTCATCAAGGGTGTTGCTGACTTGTTTATCGGCTTTAAGCAGGGATAAAAATTGCCCCTCGCCACGCCATGCGGACATAGCATGTTGCTGCACAAGCCGATATGCATCCTCACGGGTTAGGCCTGCCTGTGTGAGGGCAAGCAATATGCGTTGTGAATGTATAAGCCCGCCCAACTGATTGAGATTTTCCTGCATGCGGTCGGGATAAATAATCAGTGTATCGATGAGATGGGCTAGGCGGACAAGGGCAAAATCTAGCGTGACAGTTGCATCGGGCGCAATTATGCGTTCCACAGAACTATGCGAAATATCGCGCTCATGCCACAGGGCGACATTTTCTAATGCTGGCACAACCCAACCGCGCACAAGCCGCGCAAGCCCAGTCAAATTTTCACTTAATACAGGGTTGCGCTTATGCGGCATGGCGGATGAGCCTTTTTGCGTTTCAGCAAAATATTCTTCGACTTCTAGCACTTCGGTACGCTGTAAATGGCGTATCTCAACAGCTAGCCGCTCAATAGAAGAGGCAATAACGCCAAGCGTTGCAAAAAACATAGCATGGCGGTCGCGGGGAATAATTTGCGTTGAAATCGGTTCAACAGCTAAACCCATTTTCTCTGCAACATATTGCTCGACCTTTGGGTCTATATTGGCAAATGTGCCGACCGCGCCTGAAATGGCGCAAGTGGCAATTTCCTTGCGGGCGGCTTCGAGACGGGTGCGGTTGCGGGCAAATTCAGCATAGGCCTGCGCCATTTTTAGCCCGAATGTGGTGGGTTCAGCATGAATGCCATGACTGCGGCCAATCATAATTGTGTTTTTATGCTCTCGCGCGCGCTTTTCAAGGGCGGTTTGCACTTGCTCTATATCGGCCAAAAGCATGTCACATGCGCGCACAAGTTGGATATTGAGGCATGTATCTAAAATATCCGAAGAGGTCATGCCTTGATGAATAAAACGCGCCCCCTCGCCAACATGTTCGCTAACACTGGTTAGAAAAGCGATAACATCATGCTTGACCTCTCGCTCAATCTCATCAATGCGCTCAATGTCAAATCCGCCGCGCGCCTGCAAAGCGGCCGCCGCCTCAGCTGGCACAAGCCCCAATTCAGCCATTATATTAAGGGCGTGGGTTTCAATTTCTAGCCAAATGCTAAAACGGCTTTGCGGTGTCCAAATGGCAGCCATTTCAGCGCGTGTATAGCGGGGAATCATAGAATCTCTCCTAGCAGGTGCGGGTGCATATTATATGACATATTATAATAGTCCCATATTTTTGAAACTTGTCTCATTTTGGCGGGCAATAATGAGATGGTCATGTAGCACAATGCCAAGACTTTTGCCAATGTCTCGTAATTGATTTGTCATTTCAATATCTGCCTTTGATGGTTCAGGGTTGCCGCTTGGGTGATTATGCACAATAATCAAAGCCGCCGCACTTAATGCCAAAGCGCGCTTCATAACTTCACGGGGATAAACAGGCGTATGGTCGACCGTGCCTGTGCTAACCACTTCATCGGCAATCAGCCTATTTTGGCGGTCGAGAAATAGGACACGGAATTCCTCTACCTGCTTTTCTGCCATAGAGGCGCGGCAATAGGCAATGAGCGCATCCCATGAGGCAATGGCTTGGCGATACATAATGCGGCTTTGGCCGAGATATTGTGCGACTGCGGTAACGATATGGATTTCAGTAATCACATTATCCGTCACCCCTTTAATTTCTTTCAGCCGTTCGGCACTTGCGCCAAGCACAGCCGATAAATCACCGCATGCTTTAATCATTTCTTTGGCAAGTGGTTTCATATCTTTGCGCGGGGCGGCATGAAATAAAATCAGTTCTAACAATTCATAATCCTGCAAACCATCACGGCCAACACGCCTAAACCGTTCGCGCAAACGCTGGCGGTGACCTATATGGTGCGGTTTGGGGGCGGGCGGGCTTGTTGTCGGCTTTTGTGCCGCTTTTTTGCTTTTCTTTGTCTGTGTGGCCATAATTGCCTGTCCCTATAATATCATGTCCCTATAATATATGGCTAGTCTCATTAACTTGTTTAGCTTGCCCCATTCATAGCAGGGCGCGCCTGATAATCGGCATTTTAGCAGATTTTAAGTCTATTTCAAAGCCATTTAGGCCGTCACAAAATTACCATGCAAAGCGAAAAAACCGCCAATCCTGCATATTTTCCTATCTGTGTGACCATTTATTGGGGATAGTTTAGGCAAGCTATTTTTGACAAGTGAGTTAAGGCAAGTGAGATGATAGGTGAGATGCGGGGGGCAAATCAATGGAAAGTCCTAATAGGCATATTATTGGCCTTATGGGGGCTGGTTCATTTACAGCGTTTTATCCCGGGCTTTCTCAGCAATTATATTATTAGAGATTTCGGCCTGACTTTAACACAATTCGGGCTTATGAGCGGTCTGTTTATAGGCTTTTGGGCTGTTGGCGGCGTGCTTAGCCTGTTTATTTTTAACCGCTACCGCTCGCCCCCTAATCTCATTATGGTTGCGGGTTTTGTCTCTATATTGAGTTGGGCAAGCGGGGCAATTAACACATTTATACAATTAGTGGCGATTCGTAGCCTGATAGGATTGGGTATCGGCATGGGTTGGCTGCCAATAACCAATCTCATAGGTTCTATGACAACAAGCGCACACCGCAACCGATTATTGATTTTCTTTTTTGCCTTTACTTTGTTGGTGGGTGGCGTTATTGGCGCACCGCTTATGACACATTTAGCTATTTATTTTAGTTGGCGGGGCGGGCTGTTTTTAATTGCCCTGCCACTCATTATATTGAGTTTTTTATTATGGCGTCTCGCGCCCAAACTGGTATTGCCAAATAAATTTAACAATAAAGCAATCGGGCAAATAGGGCAGGCAGAGCATGGCGCAATAAGCAGGCAAAGCACAATAAGCGGGCAGGGTGAAATAAACGGGCAAAGCGAAGTAAGCAACACAATCGATAACACAGCACCCCAAACACAGATAAAGCAAACTTTTATTTTATTATGGCACTATCTAAAAACGCTTTTTACCCAACGCGATATAATTGTCAGTAGCCTTATTAGCATTACAGCTATGGGGCGTCTTTTTATTATTATATTTTTCGGCAAACTCTATTTAATGAATGTGCTAGGGCTGGGCGTTTTGCAGGCAAGCAATATGATAGCGATAAGTTTAATGGGTGATTTGCTGGGTGGGCTAGCAATGGCGGCGCTGGCTTGGCGCACAGGTCGCTACCGCATGATTACATTAGTCTGTGCGGGGTCGGCATTGGTTTTTGGTCTGCTTATGGTTTTCCAACCCATTACATCGCCTGTGGAATTTGCGCTTATTTTCATGTTTTTATTTGCCTTTTTTGGCGGTGGGATTTTACCGATTAGCATGATTATTATCCCCCTTCGTTTTGCGCAAGCAGATGAAGTTAAACGCGTGCTTGGCACAATTTATTTTTGCGCTGAATTTTTTGGTGGCGCGGTTTTGCTTATAGTTGCTGGCATTGTAGGCGATTTATATGGCCTGCCTGCCATTATGGCATTGGCCGCCGCGCTCATGGTTATAGCCCTTGTGGCGGCTGATAAATTAACCGAAAAAGCGCCCCCTATAACAACGCCTATAAATAATCCGCCTGCTCGTGCCGATGCCGATATGACCGCCTAACCCGCTTACATGCTATATTGCAAATTATAAGCGATATTGCAGATTCAAACCGAAACTTGCGCCCGGTGCTTCGTGGATGAAAGAGCCGCCAAACTCAGGCGCATTGATAATTTACATAAGATATTCTTCATCCAAAACATTGCGCCCCCAAAGCGACATGCTCCAATTCTCACCATTTAGGCTGGCGCGCAGATCTAATGTGTCATAAGCATCGCGGCTTGTTTTATCAAAATTCGTTGGGCAGAAAGCGGCAGCACCAGGTCCAAAAGCACACCATATCGCGCGGGTTTCATTATTTTGCACAGTATGGAAATGGGTTTCACCAATATAGGCATAATCAATTCTAAACAGACCTTCTAATGCGCCAAATTGCTTCGTATATTGTGCGCCAAGATTAAGCGTATATTCAGGTGTTAGCGGGGCTTCATTGCCGACTGTATAGGGGCGGTGATTATTTTCTTTAATCTCCCCTTCGGTAATGCCAAAACCCGCATCGAGGCGCAAATTTTCTGTCGCCGCAAAGCGAATATCCAATTCCGCACCCGTTAGTTCCAATTCATCAATGGTTGTGACAACCCGCATAAGACCAAAGGGACCAGCAAAAAATTCAAAAAACTGATTATCTTCAACTTCTGTGCGGAAAGCGGCCGCATTAAACTGCAAACGACCATCCAAATAGCGCCCTTTAAGCCCGACTTCAAAAGCGCGGGAGACTTCTTTTTCATATTGATCTTTGACATCTAGCCCTGCGTTCACAGCAGAACCGCCTGCTGCTCCACCACTATTAAAATAGTTATCAATAAGGGCTTCACTACCGATTGAATTAAAACCACCTGAGCGGAAACCATAACCATAAGAAGTATAAAGATTTGTCTGTTCGCTTACATCATAGCGCAAAGAAATTTTCGGCTGAAACTGACTGAAATCTTCACTCCGATTAGGAATATCATCATTTATATTAGTCCGTGCAGGGTTAATAGGGGTTGTTCTAATGACTGTGCCCAGTGTGGCTAAATGAGATCTGCCTGCTTTGGGAACATTATTCGACACAGAACGCTCCTCACGGTCATAACGCCCTTCAAATGCAAGTTCGGTGCGCTCATTCATATCAAATGTATATTGCCCGAAAATTGAATAAACATCGGTTTCAAAATCATCCCAAAAGAGTAAATCTGTTTGTCCTTCAACATAGGCTTGTTTGGGAATTGGTTCGCCGAGATCGCCACCATAGGCAACAACCACTTCACGCTCAATTTGTGCTAGATAGCCGCCAATTATCCAATCTGCCCTATCGCTTGAACCCTGTAAGCGCACTTCAAGGCTTGTATCTTGCTGGTTGCGCTCTTGATATTGGAAACCATCACAGGTTGAAGGCGTATAGGGGCCAAGTAAAGTATTGGCTGCGCTTGGGGCCTCGTCTGGGTCCGCTGGCGGGAAATAAAAGGTTGCGGGATAGCCATTGACAAGGGCGGTGACTTCTGGGCGATCGAGACTTTCTCTACATTGCGGCATATGATGATAAACGCCAAATGAACCCGATGTGCCGTCTGACAAGAGCCATTCATCTAAATCATTATAGGCTAATGTGGCGGTTAATAGCATGCCATTGTTAAATTCAGTTTCATATTTAACAGATATGTCAAATGTCTCTTGTTCATTCTCAGGCTTGATATTGGGGAAATACTGAAATTCATGCGCATTGACATCGACATGATAATCTGGCCCGAGAATGCCTGCCGCCACAGGCAGAGCAAAAGTTGCATTAAAGTTAATCGCGCCCCCTTTTACAGTTGAATAGCCAGCGCGAAAATCCCAATTACTATTATTCGATTCAACAAGCATGCGCCCGCGCAAACTTGTATCCTCAAAATAATCAATCGCATCATCTTGCTGTGTCAATAAATTAGTTTCAAACCCATCTGTTGAACTTGTGCTAAATGAAAAACGCGCTGAGACATTATCCGCAATCGCGCCCTGTACTGTGCCTTGCCATTTATAACTATTATTATTGCCTGTATCGGCACTTAAACGCACCGCCCGTTCGCCTGTTGGTTTTTTAGTGGTAATGAGAATTGCGCCAGAAGAGGCATTGCGCCCATAAAGCGCACCTTGCGGGCCTTTTAAGACTTCTATTTGTTCAATATCTAGCAATTCACGGTTAAAGCCGTTTGGATTGGTGACCAACACGCCATCGACAACCAAAGCAAAATTGGACTCTGCATCACGGGTCGATGTTATGCCGCGAATTGTGACCTGTGTGTCGCCCGCATTGGCCGTATTCACCATAACAACATTAGGTGTTAGAGAAACAAAATCTTCAGGCCGCGTGATACCCGCATCTTCAATATCATTTGCTGTGAAAGCCGTGACAGCAATCGGCACATCTTGCAAACTTTCTGCAATTTTACGCGAGGTCACGACAATTTCATCAATCGCCGCGCTTGTTTGTGCGAAAACAGGCGCGCTTATTGTTTGACTAAATAGAGAGAGACCCAAAATGCCAAAACATATGCTAGCATATGTGAAAGAATGAACTATAATATGGTGAATGCGCGCCAAGTGCGCGTTTGTAAATCGTCTAGTCATAATACCCCTCAGCTCCCTTTGCTTGTAGGAAAATGTGTGTTTATGTGTTTATGTAACGCTTTTACGAATTTATGTGACGCTTCAACAATATGTACTTTATACGTTATTTACCTAATCCTGTATACAATATGACGAATATAAAAGCTTGTCGATTTGCATTTCAATGCTATTTTGCAGCTTATCGTTAAATTTATGGAAAACCGCATGACTGTTGCAAAAATGTTACAAGCCTCTGATATTGCCTATAATCATATTCGCAATGCCATTATTGAGGGCGATTTTCCGCAAGGTGAGCGGCTGACGGAGGAAGCTTTGGTGGCTTTTTGCAATGTGAGCCGCACGCCCGTGCGCGATGCGTTGCAGAGGCTAGACTTTGAGGGCTATGTGGTGAGTCGCAAAAATAAGGGCGTATGGGTGCGGCCATGGTCATTAGAGGATGTGCGGGCGGCCTATCAGGCGCGCGCCCTTATTGAAAGCTTTAATGCGGCCGAAGCGGCGCGCCGCATAACCCCGCAAATCATCGCCCAATTAGAGCATTTAGTGCAGGATATGGAGCAGAAATTAGCAA
>JAPPQG010000175.1:3290-4461 GCA_028816945.1 Alphaproteobacteria bacterium | reverse complement strand
ATATTGTGACATATGTCATGTATATGACATATAGCATGTGCTATCTGCTAATTGTGAGAGAGGTAGAGATGAAAAAACCGCTGGAAAATATCCGTGTGATTGACCTGACGCATATGTTATCGGGGCCTTATGGCGCGATGATTTTGGCGGATTTGGGCGCTGATACGGTGAAAGTTGAACCACCCGAAAAGGGCGAAGGGACACGCCGTTTGCTAGAAAAGGACGAAGCTAATTCGATTGACGGCATGGGGGCGTATTTTTTCACCCTCAATCGCAATAAAAGGAGCGTTACCTTAAACTTAAAAAACCCACGCGATTTAGCACTGTTTTATGAATTGGTTAAAGTGGCTGATGTTGTTATCAATAATTTTTCCGCGGGCGTTACAAAAAAACTTAAAGTCGATTATGAAACGCTCGCCGCCCTTAATCCCCGCATTATTACATGTACGGTAACAGGCTTTGGCGAAAGCGGCCCCGCTTTTCAACGCCCTGCCTTTGACCAAATCGCCCAAGCATTAGGCGGGGGTATGTCTATTACAGGTGAAGATAAAGAGTCTGTTATGCGCGCTGGCATTCCCATTGGCGATTTAGGCGGCGGTATGTTTGCTGTTATGGGCGTGCAGGCAGCTTTACTTGCCCGTGAGACAACAGGGCGCGGCCAACATGTCGATATTTCTATGTTGGATTGCCAAATTAGCATGCTTAATTATATGGCAACCATGTATGCTATGTCGGGCTTAGTGCCTGAACCATTAGGCAATTCGCATTTTGTCCATGTGCCTTATAATACATTTAATACGGCTACGGATCCGATAGTGATTTGCATTATTGGCGATGTCTTTTGGCCGGCCTTAAAAGACTTATTAGCTATAGACGAATTACACGCGGCGCGCTTTGATACACAGCCCGGCCGATTAGCCGAAAAAGCCTTTATCGAAGAGCATGTGAGCCGTGTGATGAAACAGCATGATGCTGATTATTGGTTGGAACGGCTAGAAGCGGCACGCATTCCCTGCGCCCGCGTCAATAATGTCGCCCAAGCGTTAGCAGACCCACAAGTGCGCGCCCGCAATATGGTGGTTGAAGTCGCCCATCCTGTGGCGGGACAAGCCGAAGTGCCGGGCAATCCCGTTAAATTATCCGATACAAATGAGGAAAGTTTTAGCCCGCC
>JAPPQG010000175.1:0-3054 GCA_028816945.1 Alphaproteobacteria bacterium | reverse complement strand
ATGAATAGGCTAGCGACAGACGAAAAATTTGTATTTGTCAATGAAGTTGGCCCGCGCGACGGTTTGCAAAACCAAGCCGCGCATGTCACACCGCAAGACCGTATCGAGTTTATCCAGCGTCTGCTAGATGCGGGCTTAGCGGGGGTGGAGGTTGCTAGTTTTGTCAATCCAAAAGCCGTGCCGCAAATGGCGGGTGCGGCGGATATTATGTCTGCTTTGCGTGCCTTGATAGATGATAAACAAACCCAAGCGCAAATTAGCGTGCTTGTGCCAAATATGTATGGCTATAAGGCGGCACAGGAGGCGGGGGCAGGCATTATTTCAGTTGTGCCGTCGGCAACCGAAACCATGAATCAAAAAAATATCAATATGAGTTTAGAGGAAACATTAGCAACTTCTTGCGCTATTTTAGCCCAAGCCGACAAGGATGGCGTGCGCGGGCAGGCCTATATTTCGGTCGCCTTTGAATGTCCTTTTGAAGGGCCGGTGGGCGTCCAGCAAGTGCTAACCATCGCTGAACGGCTAACGCAAGCAGGGGCGAAAGAAATTATTATTGGCGATACAATAGGTGCCGCCAATCCATTGCAAGTTAAAAACCTATTTGCAAAATTGACGGATATTTATCCGCCCTCTTTTTTATCCGCCCATTTCCACGATACACGGGCAATGGGGTTAGCCAATGCTTATGCGGCTTTGGAGTGCGGCATACGCAAATTTGATTCAAGTGTTGGCGGGTTGGGTGGCTGTCCCTTTGCGCCCGGCGCGGCAGGCAATTTGGCAACAGAGGATTTAGTCGCTATGTTGCACCAAATGGGATTTACAACAGGTATTGACTTGAATAAATTATTATCTATTGCGACATTTGCGGGAACATTGATTGATAGAAAAATTGGCGGTAGAATGACAGCATGGTTTGCGCAATCATCTTGTCAGCCTGCTATGTAACATATAAATTATAATATAGAATGACAAATAATATGGAGATTGATTGTGGGATATAAGCTTGGGTGTGATGTTGGCGGGACATTTACAGATGTGTTGCTGATAAATTCTGAATCGGGCGAATTTTTTACCGCCAAAGTGCCATCAACGCCGGAAGATAGTTCAAAAGGCGTGCTAAATGGCATTGAGAAAGCCTGTCAAATTGCCAATATCGATTTGACAGAAATCGACCAACTTATGCACGGCACAACAGTTGCCACCAATGCCATTCTCACTGGCAAAGGGGCGAAAGTTGGGCTGATAACGACAAAAGGCTATCGCCAAATGCTACAAATTGCCCGCTCTTTTGTGCCGGGCGGATTGGGCGGCTGGATTTTCTATCAAAAATCACCCCCACTTGCGCCACTTGCCGCCACAGTTGAGATTATGGAACGCATTGGCGCAAAGGGCGATATTGTCATGCCATTAGATGAAGAGGCCGCCCGCCAAGAAATTGCTAAATTGCAAAATCAAAACATTGAGGCAATGACAATTTCCCTTATCAATAGTTTTGCTAATGATGTGCATGAAAAACGCCTACGCGAAATTGTGCAAGATATGATGCCGTCTATTCCCGTATCCATTTCTAGCGAAGTCATACCTGAAATGCAGGAATATGAACGCACTATTACCACAGTCGCTAATTCTTATGTGCGCCCCGAAGTGGAAAAATATATTTCTAATTTGCAAACTGAATTGGATGATAAAATGGGCGGGGCGAATCTCTCCATTTTGCGTTCCGATGGGGGTTTATCGACAGCGGCTGCGGCGGCCGCTTATCCCGTTAATTTGCTCATGAGCGGGCCGGCGGGGGGTGTGTCGGGCGCAATTTGGGTTGGCGGACAGGCGGGCATAGAAAACATTATCACTTTTGATATGGGCGGCACGTCGACCGATGTGGCTTTGGTTGAGAATGGGCGCGCGCTTGTAAGACGGGAGACTTCCGTAGGTGATGTAACTGTGCGGGCAAGTTCGCTAGATGTGCGCACAGTCGGGGCAGGCGGTGGCTCTATCGCGCATGTGCCAGAATTAACAGGTGCTTTGCGGGTTGGCCCTGAATCAGCAGGCGCGGCGCCCGGGCCTGCGGCTTATAATAAAGGCGGCGAAGCACCCACTGTGACAGATGCGAATCTTGTGCTTGGCTATTTGCCCGAGTCGCAATTATTGGGCGGGGACATGAAAATCCGCAAAGATTTAGCCGAACAGGCGGTGCAGAAAATTGCCGATGCCATGAAATTGTCTTTGCACGAGGCGGCAGAGGGCATTATTAAAATTGTCAATGAGCGCATGTTTGGGGCTGTGCGCCTTGTATCGGTTGAAAAAGGCTATGACCCGCGCGACTTTTCCCTTATGGCTTTTGGGGGGGCAGGCCCGCTCCATGCGAATGCTTTGGGTGAATTGACACAGGCTTGGCCGGTGATTGTGCCGCCCGGCCCGGGCATTTTATGCGCCTATGGGGATGCAACAACAAGATTACGCAATGAGGCATCAAAAACCCTCATTGTCAAAATGACAGAATGCGACTCCGCCGCCATACTTGCCGATTTGAAAGAGTTGGATAAGACCGCCCGCACAGCCATGCTAACGACTGAGGCAGGCCGTGCGCATGATTTTTCCGATGCCGATTTATCCTCTCAATTTCAAATTGATGTACGCTATGCGGGGCAGGGTCTTGTGCTAACCGTGCCTGTTGATTTGGCTGATATTGAAGCGGGCAATTTTACAGCCATAGGGCAAAGTTTTGACGATTTGCACGAGCAATTATTTACCTTTCGCTTATCGGCTGAAAAAGAATTTGTCAATTTGCGCAGTGTGGTCGAAGGGCCGTCTGCTAATATTGCTTTGTCGGATGATGTGGCGGGTGCAAGTGCCAAACTTGAAGAAGCTGTTTTGTCTGACCATAAAATTTTCCACAATGGCGCATGGCATGAGGCAAAAATTTACGACCGCAAAAAATTACACACAGGCCATTGCGTATTAGGGCCGGCCATTATTACAGAAATGGATTCAACCACAGTTATATTGCCAAATTATAAGGCGGATGTAGATAATAAATCCAATTTATTATTATCC
>JAPPQG010000037.1 GCA_028816945.1 Alphaproteobacteria bacterium | reverse complement strand
GCATTTTCAGGATGGCGTATTGTGTCTGCATGGCGCCGCACCCAAAGCGCAACCATAAGGCGTGTGACTGTAAAAGCCGTAAAGACAGAGGTTACAATGCCAACCCCCAAAGTCACCGCAAAGCCCCGTATCGGCCCAGAGCCAAGATAAAATAAAATAAAGGCAGCAATGAGAGTCGTTATATTTGCATCTAAAATTGTGCCAAGCGCGCGGCTATATCCAAAGTCAATTGCTTGTATAGCCGCCTTGCCCGCATGCAATTCCTCTCTTATGCGTTCAAAAATTAGCACATTTGCATCTACTGCCATGCCAACGGTCAGTACAATGCCGGCAATGCCGGGGAGTGTGAGGGTGGCTTGCAAGGCAGACAAAACGCCAATAATCAATATTATACTACTGCCATACCAACGGTTAGCACAATGCCGGCAATGCCGGGGAGTGTAAGTGTGGCTTGCAAGGCGGATAAAACGCCAATAATCAATATCATATTCAAAATAAGGGCGATATTGGCAAACAGACCGAATAGACTATAGCTGATTAAAATAAAACCGATAACCAGCGCAAAGCCAATGAGGGATGCCCTGCTCCCAGCCGTTATGGAATCGGCACCAAGCCCAGGCCCAACTGTGCGTTCCTCTAAAATCTGTAAAGGCGCAGGCAAAGCCCCCGCCCGCAATAAAATTGCCAAATTATTGGCTTCCTCGACGGTAAAACTGCCTGTTATGCGCCCCGAGCCACCTAAAATAGCGGTTTGAATAACGGGGGCGGAAATAATTTTTTCATCCAGCACAATCGCAAATGGTTTGCCAACATTGGCTTTTGTCACATTGCCGAATTGCTTGCCGCCCACCGCATCAAAGCGAAAATCAACTTCGGGCGCGCCCGTTTGCGGGTCAAAGCCAACGCTTGCATCGACCAGCCGTTCGCCACTTACCATAACGCGTTTGCGGATAACATAGGGTATGTTGGGGGAAGTGTCTGTATAAAGTAATTTTGCGCCTGTCGGCAATCTTGCCCCATTCAAAACATCATAGGCGCTGACATTTTGGTCGACCAGATGAAAATTAAGTTTTGCTGTTTGGCCAAGCAGGCTTTTCAAACGCTCAGGGTCATCTAGGCCCGGCACTTGCACGAGAATGCGAATATCGCCCTGCCTTTGTATGCTTGGTTCAGTTGTGCCAAGTTCATCAATACGGCGGCGGACAATTTCAATCGATTGCTCGACTGCTTTGCGGTTGCGTGCCTGTATGGCAGTTTCGCTTAATTTGATAAGAAATCCGCCCGTGCCGCGACTTTCAATCGTCAATTCATTTGTTGGATTGGCATTAAACAAATTGCTTACCACAGGAACAGAAAGCGCATTGATAACTTCATAGGCTTCACTTGCCCGACTTGTATCACGGATTGTAATTTGTATCGCCCCGTCTTTAATCGCAAGATTGCGATAGGCAATGCGCGCTTTGCGAAGGGCAAGGCGAATTTCTGCAAGCAGATTATCCAGCCTTTCCTGCAAAATCGCATCGACATCGACTTCTAATAATAAATGCGAGCCACCCTGCAAATCCAACCCTAAATGCAAACTACCCGAAGGCAAAAAACTTGGCAATTTGTCATAGGTTTTGCTGTCAAACGCATTCGGGGCGGCAAAAAACAAGCCAGCGATAAGAATAACAAGAATAATAAAAATTTTTGCTTTTGAAAAATAGAGCATTTTACTTATTGTTCCTCGATACTCGTGTCTTTGACACTCGTATCCTTGACACTTGTGTCCTTAATCTATTTTCCCTTGACATTACTGTCCTTGACATTCGTGTCCTTAGCAGCTGCGCCTTTTACATGGACGGATAAAACCATGCTTTTAATAATTGTCACGCGGGTATCGTCAGCAATATCTAATTGTATTTCATTATCCTCGACTTTGGCAATTTTGCCAATCAAGCCGCCCTGTGTAACGACTGTATCGCCGCGCCGTAAAGCGGCAAGCATGGTTTGGTGATCTTTTTGGCGTTTTTGTTGCGGGCGGATGATGAAAAAATAGATAATTGCAAAAACAAGTATAATTGGGAAAAGCAATTCTAATAAACCACCCGCGCCGCCCGTGGCGGATTGTGCGAAAGCAGGAGAAATAAACATGGGAAAAAGCCTCATAAGTGTTTTATTGATTTGATATGTTAATATAGATGGTTTCCAGCTATGATTCAATTAGTTTTTGTGGGTCAAGGGCGAGTTTGCCCTTGCGAATTTCAAAATGCACTTGTGGCGTTGTGATATTTCCTGTGCTACCCGATTCGGCAATCACTTGCCCCTGTGTGACCTTATCCCCCGTCTTGGCAAGCAAGACTGAATTATGCGCATAGGCGGTCACATAGCCACCACTATGGCGAATAAGTATGAGATTGCCATAATTTTCTAAATTATTACCCGCATAGACAACAACGCCCGTCTCAGCCGCTTTTACTTCTGTGCCAAGTGGCACAGCGATATTGATACCGTCATTATGTAAGCCATTTTCTTTACCACCATAAGTAGAAATAATTTCACCCTGCCCCTGTACGGGATTGATAAATTGCCCTTTACGGGCAGGTGTGGGTGGTAAGGCGGCTTGCCTAGTCGTCCGTTTGGCTTGCGCTTTTTGTCCTGCTTGCCCTATTTGTGCGGTTTGCACTTGTTGGCGTCTGCCACTAGCAGGCAGATAAAGCGTTTGCCCGACGGCTAAATGATAGGGGGCTGATAGATTATTATGCCATGCGAGTGAGCGCACATCGACGCCATATTGCCGTGAGAGACTGTATAATGTATCCCCTTTTTCAATTACAACGCTTTGATTGGTTGGCAAAATAAGATCCTGCCCTTGTTGCAAATTATAGGGGGGTTGGGCTTGGTTGGCTTCAATCAGCGCACGCGGCGATACGCCATAACGCCGCGCAATTTTATAATAATTATCGCCTGCTCGAACTTGAATAATATCCCTCATCGATGTTTGCTGGGAAGTTTGCTGGGACGCTTGCTGCGATGCTCGCGCATTGGCTGTTTCTTGTGCTTGCTCTTGGCTCGATTCCTTGCCGAAAAAAACATCAGCTGGCTCACGCCACCTTTCCCTATCATACCAACGGCCACTTTGTACAGGGCCACACGCGGCCAATAGGCCCGCACATAGGCTGACATAAATAAAGCACTTTAACTGCCGATTTACCATTTGCTTATTCATAATCTGCTTATCCTATTTAGCCCATCCTATTTAGCAATGCCTGCAATTAACGGCACAAATTGTACAGCAATCAATTCCTCACAGTCAAAGCCCTGTTCTAGCCTTGTAACACGAACTAATTTTTGTATAGCATATGCCCTATCCCATTCGGGTGCAATGGGCTGTGTGGGGTTTTTTTCAACAAGAGGCAAAAGCATAAGCCCGCCTATTTTGAGTTGATTAACAAGCTCTTCGGGTATGGTCTCTGCGGCGGCTGTCACCATAATTCTGTCAAACGGGGCTTGTTGCGGCCACCCTTTTAACCCATCGCCTAGCATGCTCGTTATATTCGACAAGCCTAATGTGTGAAAGCGCGCCCGTGCCTGCTTATATAAAATACTATGACGCTCTAATGAATAGACACGGCGGCATAAATGCGCCAAAATAGCTGTTTGATAGCCTGACCCTGTGCCAATTTCTAAAACCTTATCCCGCTTGCTGACCTTTAACGCCACACTCATATAGGCAACAAGGCTTGGTTGGCTAATTGTCTGGTTACAATCAATGGGAAGGGCTTCATCATGCCATGCGTGGGTTTGATAGGTTTCGCTGACAAATAAATTGCGGGGCGTTTTTTGCATAGCAGCAAGGACGGGCGGGTCAAAAATGCCTGCTTGCCGCAAAGCTAAGCCTAAACGTGCCGCCTGTTCATCCATTATTCATGCGTCTCCATTATGACTCATCTATGACTCGTCTATGAATCGTCTATGACTCGCCATTTGTGCCAATATAGGCTTGTCCCCCCATATAGGGTTGCAAGGATTCGGGTATCGCAATGCGCCCATCGGCCTGTATATGATTTTCTAACAGAGCAATTAAAGTGCGCCCAATCGCAAGACCCGAGCCATTTAATGTATGGACAAAATAAGTGCGCTTATCATCGGGCAAACGCATGCGGGCTTGCATGCGCCTTGCTTGAAAATCACCACAAAGAGAGCAGCTAGAAATCTCTCTATATTTGCCCTGCCCCGGCAACCAAACTTCTAAATCATAAGTTTTTTGCGCGGCAAATCCCATATCGCCCGTGCAAAGCAACATAACACGATAGGGCAAGTCAAGGCGTTGCAAAATAGTTTCCGCACATTGTGTCATGCGTTCCAATTCAGCCTCGCCCTCTTCGGCTTGCACAATGGAAACCAGTTCTACTTTGGCAAATTGATGTTGGCGCATCATGCCGCGTGTATCTTGGCCTGCCGCGCCTGCTTCGGCACGGAAACATTGCGTCAAAGCCGTCAAACGCATAGGCAGGTTTTCAGCGGGGATAATTTGCTCCCGCACAAGATTCGTAAGTGATACTTCGGCCGTCGGTATCAGCCATAGCCCCGTATCCGTATGAAATAAATCCTCTTTGAATTTCGGTAATTGCCCCGTGCCAATTAAAGCCGCATCACGCACCAAGACAGGAGGGGAAATTTCCGTATAGCCAAATTCTTTGGCATGTAAATCAAGCATGAAATTACCCAAAGCGCGTTCCAGTCTTGCTAATTCATGTTTTAAGACGACAAAGCGCGCGCCTGATAAAGCAGTTGCGCGTTCAAAATCCATCATGCCTAGACTTTCGCCAATTTCAAAATGCTGTTTTGCAGAATCCATTTTGCGCGCCTCTCCCCATTGGCGTATTTCTCGATTGGCATGTTCGCCCGCCCCTATCGGCACATCATCTAATGGCAAATTAGGGACTTCTAATAATGCCTGCTGTAAAGCCTCAATCGCTAGGCGTTCAGCATTTTCAGCCTGTTTGAGACTTTCTTTCAAAGCCGTCACTTCTTCGCTTAACCGTTTGGCTTCGGCTTCATTATTTTGTGCTTTGGCTTGGCCTATCTGTTTAGAGGCTGTATTGCGGCGCGTTTGTAGTGCTTGCGCGTGTGCCACAGCGGCGCGCCGTTCATCATCTAATGCTAATAATTGGGTTGCCATAGGTGCCACGCCCCGCGCCACAAAGGCGGCATCTATGGCGTCTGGTGCTTCTCTTATACGGGCAATATCTAACATAATTAT
>JAPPQG010000006.1 GCA_028816945.1 Alphaproteobacteria bacterium | reverse complement strand
ATCGGCGGGGCGGAACTTGCGGCGCGCCGCTGGGTTTGGGAACAATATGATTATATGGTTATGGGCGACACAATAGCCGCGCCGGGTGGGGATGCCGCCCTTGTCCGTGTGCATGGCACAAATAAGGCACTTGCCCTTGCAACCGATGTGACGCCGCGTTATTGCTATGCTGACCCGCAAATGGGCGGCATGCAAGCAGTAGTTGAAAATTGGCGCAATATTACAGCAACAGGGGCAATGCCACTTGCGATTACAAATTGCTTGAACTTTGGCAGCCCTGAGCGACCAGATATTATGGGGCAATTTGTTGCCTGCCTAGACGGCATGGGGCAAGCCTGTCGACATTTGGCTTATCCTATCATATCGGGCAATGTGTCATTTTATAATGAGACAAATGGAACGGGGATTTTGCCAACGCCGGCGATTGGCGGGGTTGGTTTGCTTGATGATATAGACCATAGAGCAGAGGCGCGTTTTCAAGCCGAAGGGGAGATTATTTTTGTGATTGGGAAAACAAAAGGCCATTTAGGCTGTTCGCTTTATTTGCGTGATGTGGTTGGGCGGGATAATGCGGAACTTGGCACACCGCCCACAGTTAATCTAGCAGATGAAAAAGCACATGGGGATTTTATCCGCGCCCAAATTAAAAGCGGGCAGGTTAAAAGCGTGCATGATGTGTCCGACGGCGGGCTATTAGTGGCTTTGGCAGAAATGGCATTAGCAAGTAATATCGGTTTTCAGCTGTCATCGGGTGCAAATAATGCTACACATAAAGACATGGATATGAATAAAGACATGGATATGAATAAAGACATGAATAATGGCACGAATAATAATATCGGCACCAACGCCCTGCCCCCGCATGCGTTCTGGTTTGGTGAAGATCAAGCGCGTTATGTCGTCTCACTTGCCCCTGACAAAACAGCCGCTTTTGTGGCGGCGGCTAAAAAAGCAGCCATTCCCCTCACCGAATTAGGAAAAACGCAAAAGGGGGAATTGACATTAGACGATGAATTACTCATATCTATGGAAGCATTGCGGCAAGCCCATGAATCTTGGTTTCCCAATTTCATGGCACACGCACCCAATGCACAAACAGACAACCAATAGGAGCAAATAGGAGATAGCCCCATGCCCATGAATGCACCCGATATTGTCCATAAGATAAAGCAAGCCCTGCCTGATGCTGTTGTAGAAATTACCGATTTGCGGCAGGATGGCGACCATTATGCCGTGCTTGTAACATCGGCTGCTTTTAAGGGTAAGACGCGTATTGAGCAACATAAAATGGTTTATGATGCACTAGAAGGCAATATGGGCTATGAACTCCATGCCCTCGCTTTACAAACAACTATTCCTGAATAATATAAGGTTACAAAATGAACGATACAAACCCACAGATTCAAACAGACATTCAAAGCGCCATTGGCGATAATGATATTGTGCTATTTATGAAAGGCACGCCACAATTTCCACAATGCGGCTTTTCGGGTCAAGTGGTGCAGATTTTGGCGCATTTAGGCACTGATTTCAAAGGCGTAAATGTTTTAGAGGATGACGCTTTGCGGGAAGGCGTTAAAACTTTCTCAAATTGGCCGACCATTCCGCAACTTTATGTGAAAGGCGAATTTGTAGGCGGTTGCGATATTATCCGTGAAATGTTTGAAACAGGCGAATTGCGCGCCTTTTTAGAAGAAAAAGGCATTGATTTAGCGGCGGGCTAAACGCCTACCATTATTGCCCTTTGTAAAATTGTTATTTTCACTTGCCATAAGCGCATAATGGGCTTATATAAGGCGCAGCTGTAATCACTAGGCATTATTGGGATAATTGGGATATTAGGAGCAAATTTAGGAGCAAATCATGGCTGATGTTACCAGTCTAAATGCAGAGCCACGCACACAAAAGGGCAAAAGCACAGCCCGTAGTTTGCGCCGTGACGGCAAGATTCCTGCCATTATTTACGGGGACAAGCAAGACCCTGTAAGCATTATCCTTGAACGCAAAGTGCTGACAAAAATTTACCAAACAGGACGCCTTATGTCGACCTTGCTTGATATTGACATAGAGGGCAAAAAAAACCGCGTTATTGCCCGTGATGTCCAATTAGATTCAGTCAAAGATATTATTTTACATGCCGACTTTTTGCGACTTGGCAAGGGGGCAAAAATTGCTGTTGAAATCCCCGTTAATTTCTTAAATGAGGATATTTGCCCGGGCATTAAGCGCGGGGGCGTGTTGAATGTTGTGCGCTATATGGTTGAATTATTATGCCCCGCTGACAATATTCCCGAACGGATTGAGATTGATTTAGTCGAAGCCGATATTGGGGCATCTTTGCATATTTCAAATGTTGCCCTGCCCGAAGGGGTGACACCAACAATTACCGACCGCGATTTTACCATTGCGACCATTGCGACACCTGCGGGCTTGACAGAAGAAGAGGAAGAAAAAGCCGAAGAAGTTGAAGGTGAAGAAGGCGTAGAGGGCGAAGAGGCCGCAGAAGATAAAGAAAAAGCCGAAGATGAAGGCGATAAAAAATCTGATAAAGGCGATAAAGAGAGCGGTAAAGAATAGTAAAGTGGCAAAGAGCAGTAAAGCGGTAGAGAATAATAAAATAGTAGAGAGTGATAAAGTAGTAGAGAGTAATTTTGCCAAACTTAACTCTATTGCGCGCATTATATTAAAGGCATACTATATTAAAGAAGGGCATATTAACTATGGGGGGCTTGTTTAAGGGGAAGTGCAATGCTTTTGCTTGCTGGACTTGGCAATCCCGGGCCCGAACATGCCAATAACCGCCATAATATCGGTTTTATGGCACTTGATAAAATTGCCGAACGCCATAATTTCCCCCCTTTTGAGAAAAAATTTCGGGGGCTTTTTACAAAAGGCACATTAGATAGAGAAGAAGCCTTATTGCTGAAACCGACAACTTATATGAATGAAAGCGGCAAGTCGTTGGCTGAACTTATTCGCTTTTATAAATTGCCTCTTTCACAATTAGTTGTTTTTTATGATGAGCTTGACCTTCCCCCCGGCACATTGCGGATGAAATTAGGCGGCGGGCTAGCAGGCCATAATGGGTTGCGCTCACTGAAAGCGCATATTGGCAATGAATTTCGCCGCGCAAGATTAGGCATTGGCCACCCCGGCGATAAAGATAAAGTGACATCTTATGTTTTGCATGATTTCTCTAACGCTGAACGCAAATGGCTAACGCCCCTGCTAGATGCGCTAGCCGAACATGCCCCCCTATTGGCAACACATAATGATACAGGCACAGATACAGGCATAGGCACTGATGCGACTTATCAAACCCGTGTAAGAGAAAGCCTTGCCCATGCTTAAATCAAAGGACATGCACTAATGGGCTTTCGCTGTGGGATTATCGGCTTGCCGAATGTTGGCAAATCCACCCTATTTAATGCCTTAACCCAAACCAGCGCGGCACAGGCTGCCAATTTTCCCTTCTGCACGATAGAGCCGAATACGGGCGAATTGGCTGTGCCTGACCCCCGCCTCGACCAACTTGCCGCACTTGCCAATTCTAAACAAATTGTGCCAGCGCGTTTGCGCTTTGTGGATATTGCGGGCCTCGTGCGGGGGGCAAGCAAGGGCGAGGGATTAGGCAATCAATTTCTTGCCAATATCCGTGAGACCGATGCAATTGCCCATGTGGTGCGCTGTTTTGAGGACAGCAATATTACCCATGTGGAAAACCGCATTGACCCGCTTGCCGATGCGGAAATTGTGGAAACGGAACTTATGCTTGCCGACCTTGAAAGCCTTGAAAAACGAGAAGCGGGTTTGCGTAAAAAGGCAACGAGCAAAGATAAGCAAGCCATAGCGGAACTAGACTTATTGTCATTAGCATTAGATGAATTGCGAGCGGGACGGCCTGCCCGCAACGCAACCATTCCCAAAGGACAAGAGCAGGCATTCAAAAACTTGCAACTGCTCACCGCAAAACCCGTTTTATATATTTGTAATGTAGATGAAGCAGACGCAAGCACAGGCAATGCGCAAACCGCCGCCATACAAGCCAAAGCGCAAGCCGAAAAGGCAGAGGCCGTTATTATCTCAGCCCGCATTGAAGAAGAGTTGGCGCAATTAGCCGATAGCGATAGGCTGGAATATCTTGCGACATTGGGATTGCAAGAGACGGGGCTAAACCGCGTCATTCGGCAAGGCTATGCACTGCTTGGCCTGATTACTTTTTTCACTTGCGGGCCAAAAGAAGCCCGCGCATGGACACTCCGCAAAGGCAGTTCAGCCATACAAGCCGCAGGCACAATTCATACCGATTTTGCGCGCGGCTTTATCCGCGCTGAGACCATCGCTTTTGCCGATTACATAGATTTAGGCGGCGAACAAGCCGCCCGCGATGGTGGCAAAATGCGCCAAGAAGGCAAAGACTATATCGTCCAAGACGGCGACATTATGCTGTTTAAGTTTAATGTTTAGGGGCTGGGAGTCGCTTGCGTTCAATTGTGACTGTTGCATAAAAACAACATTAGAACAAAACACAAACAAAAGCAAAAAAGGCAGGTTGTGCTTATAATATGCTTATAATATATTGTCCTTATAATATAAGGTGAGTCGTTTGAGTTTGCCCTGTTTTGCGTTTGTCATGTAACGCATTTTATTGGTAAAGGGCGTATTTATGCACCCTACGCAAAATTATAATAAATTTTTTATAAAGTGCCGAAATTGAGAGAAAATCGCTATGACTGGAAATATGACTAGAAAGAAGAATCTGCCGTCTGTGCATGCGGTGGCGGATTATTTTTTTACAAAGATTAATGTTTCTGCTGGCGATAGTATCACCAATCTTAAATTGCAGAAATTATGTTACTTTGCGCAAGCAATATCGCTTGCGGAAAGGGATAGGCCTTGTTTTAGTGAGCCGATTGAGGCTTGGGCGCATGGCCCGGCGATTCCTATTCTTTACAGGCGTTTTAAGCAATATAGATGGCAATCGCTTGACCCAACAGACAGGAAATATAATTCATGGAAGCAGCTGACCGATAAAGATAGGGAATTTTTGGACAGTATTTGGGATAAACTTTCCTCATTTTCGGGTAGGGGCCTTGAAAAAATAACACATGGACATGAACCATGGAGAAAAGCCTATGGGGATACGCCTACGGGTGAGCGTTGTGATGTAGAAATCACATGGCCTGTTATGAAAAAATTCTACAAGCAGGAAAAGCAAAAAAAATGGTGGGGTAAGCTTGTAGAA
>JAPPQG010000166.1 GCA_028816945.1 Alphaproteobacteria bacterium | reverse complement strand
GCAAAATTTTTCCCAATCGAATTATGGCACAAGCAAGCGAAAAGCGATAATTATTGAGCGATAAAAGCGATAAGCGTTCATGGGTCATTTAGGTTACGATTAGAGCATTATGAATCAAGATAAACAAAATGTGCGCGCTTGGCGCCGAATTAAACGCCGCCCCTGTCGGCAAATTTATGTAGGCTCTGTGCCAATTGGCGGTGATGCGCCTATTGCTGTACAATCTATGACGAATACGCCAACGGCAAATGTAAAAGACACTATTAAACAAATCCAAGATTTAGAGGTAGCAGGGGCAGATATTGTGCGTGTGTCTTGCCCTGATGAGGCAAGTACAGAGGCTTTGCGTAAAATTGTGCCTGCTGTATCTGTGCCACTTATTGCTGATATTCATTTTCACTATAAGCATGCCATAGAGGCTGCTGCTGCGGGGGCGGCTTGTTTGCGGATTAACCCGGGCAATATAGGCAATAAGGCGCGTGTGCGTGAAGTAATTCAAGCGGCGCGTGATTATAATTGTTCGATACGCATTGGGGTTAATGCGGGGTCGTTGGAGAAACATTTATTGGAAAAATATAAAGGCCCCTGTCCGCAAGCAATGGTTGATAGTGCGTTAGCGCATGTCGCTATTTTGCAAGAGCATGATTTTCACAATTATAAAATTAGCGTTAAAGCGTCCGATGTATTTTTGACAGTTGAAGCCTATCGCCAATTAGCACAAGCAGTCGATTGTCCTTTGCATATTGGCATTACCGAAGCGGGCAGTTTGCGCTCTGGCACGGTTAAATCCTCTATTGGGTTGGGGCTACTTCTTTGGGAGGGGATTGGCGATACATTGCGTGTGTCTTTATCGTCTGACCCTGTGGATGAGGTCACAATTGGTTTTGAATTGCTTAAATCACTTGGGTTACGCCATCGTGGCGTGACAATTATTTCTTGCCCTTCTTGTGCGCGGCAGGGTTTTGATGTGATTGAAACTGTGCAGATTTTAGAAAAACGCCTAGCCCATATTACAGAGCCTGTCACCTTATCTATTATTGGTTGTGTAGTGAATGGGCCGGGTGAAGCACGCGAAACAGATTTAGGCTTTACCGGCGGTGGGCGTGGCGCGGGCATGGTTTATATTGCCGGCGCGGCCGACCATAAAATGTCTAACGAGGACATGATAGAGCATTTAGTGGGGTTGGTTGAAAATAAAGCGGCTGAATTGCGCGCACAAAATAATAGGGGCGAGCATGCTGCCAACTGACCAATTAGATGCTATTTTAGCGCGCGCACAGGCTTTGCAACAAGATATGAATGGCGCATTGCCGCCTGAGCGTTTTGTTTCATTGTCGAAAGAATATGCCCGTATCGCCCCTTTGGCCGAATTGGTGGCGTCCTATCGCGCGAAGTTAAAGGAAATTGATGAATTAAAAATGCTTGTCGATAGTGATGATGTGGATATGAAAGCTTTGGCGCAAACAGAATTATTAGAATTGCAAAATAATTTGTCTGCTATGGAGCAGGAATTACAAATTTTGCTTTTGCCAAAAGATGAAGCCGATGACATGAATGTTATCCTTGAATTGCGCGCTGGCACAGGCGGGCATGAGGCGGCTCTTTTTGCCGGTGATTTATTTCGCATGTATGCGCGCTATGCGGAATTATCATCTTTTAAGTTGGAACTTATCAGCCAATCTTCGGGTGATATTGGCGGCTATAAGGAAATTATTGTTGCTATTCGCGGGGCGGGGGCTTTTTCCCGCTTGAAATTTGAAAGTGGCGTCCATCGTGTCCAACGCGTGCCAGAGACTGAAAGTAGCGGGCGCATTCATACCTCAGCGGCGACTGTGGCGGTTTTGCCTGAGCCGTCTGAACCAGATGTGGTGATTGATGAGAAAGATTTGCGGATTGATGTTTTCCGTGCTAGCGGGCCGGGCGGGCAATCTGTCAATACGACCGATAGTGCGGTGCGTATCACCCATTTGCCAAGTGGCATTGTGGTGAGCCAGCAAGATGAAAAATCGCAACATAAAAACCGCGCCAAAGCCATGCAGGTTTTACGGGCGCGGCTTTTTGAGGCTGAGCGCGCCCGTGTTGAAAATGAACGCGCCTTTGACCGCAAATTACAAGTCGGCTCAGGCGATAGGTCGGAACGGATTCGCACTTATAATTTTCCACAAGGGCGGGTGACAGATCACCGTATCAATTTGACCCTGCATAAATTGGAGAAAATTATTGCCGGCGATGGGCTACAAGAAATTATTGAGGCTTTAATGGCCGAAGACCAAGCCCGCCGTCTTGCCAATGCGCGCGATATAGCAGGCAATGAAGCCGAAAAGGAAAGCACGCATAAACAAAGCATGGGAGGGCCGAATCCATGAATCTCACCATAGAAGCGGCGCAATATCGCCTTGCTGCTGATTTGCGTGTCGCAGGATGTGCTACACCCGCCCTTGATGCCCGCCTGCTAACAGGCTTTGCGCTTGGCTTTGATGAGACCGCCCTTATCACCCAAGCCAAACAGCCAATGGAGGCACGGCAATTAAAAAAATTAAAAAGCCTTGCCAAAAAGCGTTTAGCGGGCTGTCCTGTATCACGGCTGATGGGGGCGCGCGAATTTTATGGCCTTCCTTTTCAACTCAACACAGCAACATTTGACCCGCGCCCTGAAAGCGAGCATTTAGTATCTGCTATGATTGAAAAGGCGGCTCATTTTACTGCCCCCCGCATGCTTGATTTAGGCACGGGGTCGGGCTGTTTGTTAATTGCTTGTCTTACACATATAAAGACGGCTTATGGGCTTGGTGTTGATATAAGCATGCGCGCTTTACGCCAAGCGCGCATAAATGCCGCTATGCATGGGTTAAGAGGGGCAGATGTGGGGGCGCGTGCTTTTTTCCGCCAGTCAAATTGGTTGCGTTCTATCAATATGCAGCAGGAACAATTTGCCCTTATTTTGTGTAATCCGCCCTATATTCCCAATGCAATAATCGCGCAACTTGCGCCCGAAGTGCGTTTCTATGACCCTGTGCGAGCGCTTGCTGGTGGTGCCGATGGGCTTGGCATATATCGTTTGCTTGTGCCACAATTAGCGGCTTATTTAGTGCCGCAAGGCTGGGTTGGTTTTGAAATAGGGCAAGGGCAGGCTGATTATCTTGTTGATTTGCTTAAAAAATATGCTTTTAGTGATATTGAGGTTAAAAATGACCTTGCCGAGCAGCCGCGCATTGTGTTAGCGTGCAAACCATAAAACCATAAAAACATTGCAAGCCTATTGCAAAACCATTGTAAGTGCATTATAGAGGGTCATTGATAAGCAAAGGGCAGTTTGCAATAAAGAGGGTCATTTATAAAATTTAGATAATTTTAAGATTTGCCACGCCCGACAGATGATTATTCTGTAAAAAAATTACATGTAAAATTATATGTAAAATCAAATGAAAAAGGATACAGTAAAAAAGCCACATGTAAAAAAAGACACAAAAATTAAAAAAATGAAAAAAGCGACAAAATATATTTGTCATATGTAAAAAATTTGCTATTGTTATATATAGCAATATATGGTGCTATACACAGCTAAGGGAAATGTGTTAAGTTTATATGGTTGCGCATTTAGGTTTGGGATAATTTGGCATTCGTTAAATAATCACTTGCGCGTTTAGTTGGGTCGTTATAGCATTTAGTTCGAGTTTTGCGTTTAGTTTGGATATTCGGTTGGCATATTGCGCCGGTTTATCCGCTGGGATTTGCGCCCAAATGGGTCTTACTTGCAATAACTGGCCTTAATAGATTGATATGCAACAGATTGATCTGCAATAGATTAAGCATATGCGATAATTATTTGATGATAGGGTTTTATAATAGGATGACAATATGAAACGTTCACGCCGTGGTCGCCGTCAAGCGAACCCCGCTAATAAAAGTTATGAAAGCAATGGCCCTGATGTAAAGGTGCGTGGCTCAGCTAATACTGTTTGTGAAAAATACCAAACCCTTGCGCGTGATGCGCTATCGGCTGGTGATTTGATAAATGCCGAAAATTATTTCCAACATGCCGAACATTATTATCGCATTATGGCCGCCAATCAAGCAGCTAAAAGCGACCATGCCAATGGGGAAAATGAGCCAAACGCCTCCGACACAAAACCGCAAGCCACAACTGCGAGCGATGGCGATAATGGCCAAATGCTCGTATTAGACAAAGTGAATGGGGAAGGCCAAAATGCGAATGAAGCAGGCGCCGACCAAAATAAAAATAAATCCCCCCGTTTGGGTCATTTACGCCGCCGTAAAATAAAAGTAGAAAAAGATACGAATACAGATTCTGACGAATCATCTGCCCCACCTCGTTAAATCCCCTCATTACAATAGAGGTGTGTTAAATAAAGCCGCACTAAAATAAAGCCAAGCGAAAATAGGGACGCGCTAAAATAAGGCCAAGCGAAAATAAAGACGCTCTAAAATACGGCCGAACTAAAATAAGGCTGAACTAAATAAAGACGCGCTAAAATAAAGGCACTCTAAATAAAGGGGTCAAAATAAAGCCGCAATAATATGCTGAAATAATTCTCTTTGCCCCTTGTTGTGCGGCAATCTCTTTACCATATAGATAATAGGCCATATAGATAATAGGCCATATAGATACTAGGCCATATAGATACTAGGCCATATAGATAATAGGCCATTAAATATGTTGCCGTGTTGGTGGCAGTTTGGCCTGCTTGCGCCATGATTTGCTATTTAATTTTGCTATTTGGGTGTGAAAGGAGCGATTATGAACCCAGCTAAATATACTGACCGTAGCAAAGGATTTATCCAAGCCGCGCAAAGTTTTGCGCTTGGTGAGGGTCATCCGCGTTTTGAACCTATCCATTTGCTAAAATGCTTGTTAGATGATGCAGAAGGGCTTGCCGATGGGCTG
Source organism: Alphaproteobacteria bacterium (assembly GCA_028816945.1). Classification (GTDB taxonomy): domain Bacteria; phylum Pseudomonadota; class Alphaproteobacteria; order RS24; family RS24; genus JAPPQG01. The sequence continues at coordinate 379 of JAPPQG010000166.1, read as the reverse complement.
ATACGGGCGGCGGGCGGCGATGCCATGTTGGCGCGGCGGGAAATTGAGTCTGCTTTGGCGGGCTTTACGAAAGTCTCAGGCTCTGGCGCCCAATTAACAATGGCACCAGACATGGCGAAAGTTTTTACCGATGCTGAAAAAAAAGCCAATCAAGCGGGCGACCAATTTGTTTCTATTGAGCGTTTCTTACAAGCCCTGCTTGCGATTGAGAGTAAGGCGGCACAGATTTTACAAAAATGCGGTTTGCAGGCAGAGCCATTAGCCAATGCGATAGCTCAATTACGCAAAGGGCGGGTTGCAGATAGTGCCTCGGCAGAAGAAGGCTATGATGCGCTTAAAAAATATGCCCGCGATGTAACCGAAGATGCGCGTGCTGGGC
>JAPPQG010000126.1:2962-5321 GCA_028816945.1 Alphaproteobacteria bacterium | reverse complement strand
CTGTGCGGTTTGCATAAAGGACGGTATATCTCCGCCGAATCCTTTGTGATTTGTCACCTTGTGGTTAGCCACTTTGTGATTTGTCACCTTGTGGCTCGCCACTTTGTGGCTGGCCACTTTGTAGCTAGCTAGTTTGTGATTAGCTAGTTTGGGGTTTGCTTTTTGTGGCTTGTCCCTTTGTGGCTTACTATTGCGTGATTTGTCACTACGTGGCTTGCCACTACGTGATTTGTCACTGCGGCGCGCCGCTAGACCGCGTCTTCTACCTGTATGATTGCCTTTATGTTGGCTAGTAGAATCAACACGCTTGGCGTTGCGTGGTTCTTTTGCACGAGGCGACTCTTTCTCTATTTGCTTTTCATTTATTTGCCTCTCATTGGCAAACTTGCTTTCACGGGCAATGGGTTGGCGTAATAATTTTTCAATGGCTTCGACATGTCTTATATCTGCCTCTGTCATAATGGTAAAGGCTTGCCCCGATTTTCCCGCCCGCCCCGTGCGGCCAATGCGATGAATATAATCTTCGGCATAGGTTGGCACATCAAAATTAAAAACATGACTCACATTGGAAATATCTAGCCCGCGTGCCGCAACATCGCTTGCAATTAAAAATTGCACTTCGCCCTTGCGGAATTGGTCGAGCATATCGAGGCGCTTATATTGGTTCATATCGCCATGCAGGCTGGTGACAGAAAACCCGTGCCTAACGAGTGACTCATGCAAAGCACCAATATCGCGTTTGCGATTGCAAAAAATAATACCATTTTTCACATTCGCGCGGCGCAATAAGTGGCGTAAAACATCGCGCTTATTATCTCGCTGTGCGGTAACAAGTTTATGCTCTACGGTTTTTGTGGGTGAAGCGGGCGGGGCGACTTCAATGCGGGCGGGGGCAGATAAAAATTGCTCGGCAAGTTGGGTAATTTCTGGCGGCATGGTGGCAGAGAAAAATAAAGTCTGGCGGGTAAAGGACAGAAATTTAAGGATTTTTTCAATATCGGGGATAAAGCCCATATCCAACATGCGGTCAGCCTCATCAATCACTAATATTTCCACACCACGCAATAACACCTTGCCCCGCGCCACATGGTCAAGCAAACGGCCGGGCGTTGCAATCAGCACATCAGCCCCGCGCATAATGGCTTTTTCCTGTGCGTCAAAACCGACCCCGCCAATCAGCAGGGCTTTGGTGAGTTTGGTATTTTTGCCGTAAAGGTCAAAACTTTCCGCTACCTGTGTAGCCAGCTCACGGGTTGGCTCTAAAATAAGCGTGCGCGGCATGCGGGCTTTGGCACGACCACGCATGAGGCGGTGAATCATTGGCAAAGTGAAACTTGCCGTTTTACCCGTGCCTGTTTGCGCGATGCCTAACACATCGCGCCCCTCTAACACAATGGGAATGGCCTGTGTTTGAATTGGCGTGGGATTTGTGTAGCCTGCTTCCTCGACCGCACTCAAAATTCGGGGGTCTAGCCCCATTTTTACAAAACTCATATTTCTGCCGTGTATATCATCACCACGCTTGCGGCTCAGATGTCATCTCATTTACATATCATTTATAATGTATCATTTACATATATTTACATATCATTTCAGGCCATATCACGGCCTGACCTGCCTATCGAATAAACTATAAAGCTTTTAGCGCATTTGTCAATGGGGGCGTAATTTACAGAGTAGCAATGCAGATTGAACCATTACTATGACCTATTAAAGCGCGCTTATTTGGTTTAACCATAATTCACAATCAGCAATTCATGGGAGTTTTTGATATGGTGGTGTGTGCCATTTTCAATTCTGTTTTTGCCGATTCTTGTCTCCCCTTGCCCGAGCGTATATTGCCACTCGACCTCAATGATTCGAAAATCGGCATACCATTGGCGAATGGTCGCGCAATCATTATAAGACAAGATAAACCCGCCTCTATGTTTGCGTAATAAATCACGCAGTAATTTATGGTCGAAGCCATTATGATGAATTGGAAAATTGCGTTGTGGGTAAATGCCCTTAAACATTTTGCCGTCATCTAAATAATAGGGCGGGTCGCAATATAAAAAATCTTTCTTATGTTTGGGTATTACCTGCTCGAATGAATTTTGCGCAACACGCAGATTCGGACAACGGAAATCTCTAACCTTATCTATCAGCCGTTGCACGCGGCAAGGCTCTTGATATATCTTCGACATCCAACCTAAAAAGCCCGGCCCATAGCTCAAATTATGATTAAACCAATAATGTGCGGCTAATTCTATTGAATTAGAAATTACTTTGCTTTTCTCCCAATGTGCTTTGAGGCGGCTTTTGACCTCTTTATAAGTCTCTTCATCTGGCGGCCATTGGGCTATGTGTTCGGCAAGTT
>JAPPQG010000126.1:0-2614 GCA_028816945.1 Alphaproteobacteria bacterium | reverse complement strand
TTTCGGTTGTTTGTTGCATGTGATTTTGTCTAAATGAGTCTAAATGAGTCTAAATATCCAACATTTTTGCGTCGGTGAAGGCGGCGTTTTCTTGGATGAATTGAAAGCGCGCTTCTGGTTTATTCCCCATTAATTTTTGCACGGCTTGGGCGGTTGTTTTATCCTCTTTGTCGGGGATATTGATTTGCAATAGGGTTCGGTTTTCGGGTTTCATAGTGGTTTCTTTTAATTGGGCGGGCAGCATTTCACCTAGCCCCTTAAAGCGGCTTATATCTACTTTGGCATTGGGGCGGAAGGCTTCGCTTAACAAAGTCTCACAATGGGCGTCATCGCGGGCATAGAGCGTTTTGCCTCCTTGCGCTAAACGATAGAGCGGCGGCACGGCTAGATATAAATGTCCGTTGCGGATAAGGGCGGGCATTTCCTCATGGAAAAATGTAATCAGCAAGGCCGCAATATGCGCGCCATCCACATCCGCATCGGTCATAATAATAACCCGCTCATAGCGCAAAGCGTTTTCATTATAAGCCGCCCCCGTGCCGCACCCCAAAGCTTGGATAAGGTCGCCAATGAGCTGGCTTTGTTGTTTTTTGCTATCGGTTGCGTTGGCGACATTCAAAATTTTCCCTCGCAAGGGTAAAATGGCTTGATTGGCGCGGTTGCGCGCCTGTTTGGCTGACCCGCCCGCTGAGTCGCCTTCGACAATAAATAATTCTGACCCCATAGCCCCATTTTGCGAACAGTCGGCTAATTTGCCGGGCAAGCGCAATTTCCGCACCGCTGATTTACGGCTGACATCGCGCGCCTGTTTATTGCGAATGCGTTCTTCGGCACGGTCAATAACCCAATCCAATAATTTTGTTGCATTATGCTTATCATTGGCAAGCCAAATCTCAAACGCATCGCGCATGGTCTGCTCTGTAATGCGTGCCGCTTCGGGCGAAGCAAGGCGGTCTTTTGTCTGGCCTTGAAATTCAGGCTCACGGATGAAAACAGAAACAAGCGCGGTAGCACTGGCAAGCACATCATCGGTCGTAATCAAATTCGTCTTTTTATTATTTGTCAATTCGCCATAGGCTTTTAGCCCTTTGGTTAGGGCCGCCCGCATGCCTTGCTCATGTGTGCCGCCTTCGGCTGTTGGCACTGTGTTACAATAAGAGGCAATATGGCTATTTGCCCCGCCAACCCATGCGACCGCCCACTCGACCCCGCCATTGCCATTTTGCGATTTGCCACAAAAGGGCGCGGCGGTCACCGTTATGCCATTGCCAATCTGTTCGGCTAGGTAATTTTGCAGCCCGTCAGGGAAATGTAGCTTGTCTTTGGTCGGGCATTTATCCTTATCAGCGGCGGAGATGAGGCTTGGCGCACAGAGCCACCGAATTTCCACACCGCCAAATAGATAGGCTTTTGCTTTGGCCATGTCATAAAGGCGTGGCGGGTCGAATTTGGCTGTTTTGCCGAAAATGTCTGGGTCAGGGTGAAAAATGACAGTTGTGCCGCGCTGTTTGCCTGCCTTGCCAAGTTTTTTTATTTTGCCAACGGCTTTGCCGCGTGAAAAACGCTGGCTGTAAAGCGTTTGCGCCCGCACAGTCTCCACCGTCAATGAATCGGATAGGGCATTCACCACCGATATGCCAACCCCATGCAAGCCGCCTGCTGTCTCATAGGCGGCACTGCCGAATTTGCCGCCCGCATGGAGCATAGTCATAATCACTTCTAGGGCTGTTTTATTTTTATATTTCGGGTGCGGCTCAATGGGAATGCCGCGCCCATTATCATGGACACGCAAATAGCCATTTTCTTGTAGTTCCACTTCAATAAATTGGGCATGGCCAGCAATGGCCTCATCCATCGCATTATCTATGACTTCGGCAAATAAATGATGCATGGCGCGGTTATCCGTGCCGCCAATATACATGCCCGGCCGCCGCCGCACAGGCTCTAACCCTTCTAATACTTCAATATCTTTGGCTGTATAATTTGCCTTTTTGCGTGTTCTCTTGCTAGGCGTGGTCGAAGTAGCATTAGGGGCAGAAGCAGAAGTAGAAGGCGCAAATAGGTCTGCTTGGCGCGCATTTGCTTTCGCCCGCGTTTTGCGGGCTTGTTTTTTGCCTGCTGGCGTTTTTTTAGCAGGCTTTTTCGCCGGCTTTTTATTAGCAAGCTTTTTCATAAGTTTTTTTGCGGGCTTTTTAGTGCTACTTCTAGTTGCGCTCGTTTTTCTGCTTTGTGTCTGTGCCATGATAAACTCTATCTATGTAAAATTTCGAATCAACCTATTTTACAAGCCTATGCCATTTACAAATAGCCTATTACTGAAATTTATTTAATAAGTTGTAAATAAGTATCGAATCACATACGGATAAAGCGAATCGGTTCTTAATTGCGTTATCATTGACCGTAAAGGTGTAATAAAGATATAACAAAGGGTATAAGAATACCCATAATATCGAAAGTAGCATAAGGGGAATGATATGAACACGATTACGAAATCGCGCCCAAAGCGCGCAAAGCGTGTAGGTAAACCTTTTATTAAAGGAAATGATTATAGTTTCTATAATAAATACTGCATGAATATGCCGCAACTGGCGGATGAGTCGATGGCGCTGACGAT
>JAPPQG010000225.1 GCA_028816945.1 Alphaproteobacteria bacterium | reverse complement strand
CTAGTTGCGGGAATAATATTCAACCACCAAATTAGGCTCTATTTGCGCGGGATAGGGAATGTCAGCTAATTGCGGGACTTGTAGCATTTTGGCTGTCATTTTATTGTGGTCGACATCTAAATAATCAGGCACATCACGCTCAGGGCTTTGAATGGCTTCAAGCACAAATGCTAAATTGCGCGACTTCTCACGCAATTCTATAATATCACCCGGCGCAATACGCGCACTTGGTATATTGCACCGCCGCCCATTAACCAACACATGGCCATGATTTACAAATTGGCGCGCCGCAAATACAGTCGCCACAAATTTCGCCCGATAGATAATCGTATCAAGGCGCCGCTCCAACAAGCCAACAAGATTCTCACTTGTATCGCCTTTGAGCCGCGCCGCGGTGGCATAAATGCCGCGGAATTGTTTTTCTGTAATATTGCCATAATGGCCTTTTAGTTTTTGCTTGGCGCGCAACTGCAAGCCAAAGTCAGACAATTTGCCGCGCCGCGCTTGGCCGTGTTGGCCTGGGCCATATTCACGGCTATTAACAGGGCTTTTCGGCCGCCCCCATATATTCTCACCCATACGGCGATCAATTTTATATTTTGTACTAATACGTTTGCTCATGCGAAATATCCTAGCCAATAATACAGGCTTAAATTAAAATAGCGGCGCGCAGTATAATCTGCAAATGCGCTATATGTCAAACCCCAATTAGTCCTTTTTTGAGGTGGCGGGCGCGCATTTTTGCGGGGCGTCTTTATCGCTTGACGGGTCGCCTTTGCCGCTTGAAATGGCTAAAACACGGCGGCGCATATCACTATCCCTATCATCACGCGGCCAGCGCAAAAGCGTATTTATCATGCCACGAAAAGTCCGCACATCTTGCTCCGTCATATCGGCACGCAACAACATATTGCGGATATTGCGCACCATAGCAGGCTTTTTTTCAGCGGGTGATAAAAACCCTGCTGCCTCCAAAGCGGCTTCAAGGTGGGCAAGCATAGCGGTTAGTTCAGCGCGGGAAGCAGGCCGTGTGTTCGGCAAAACAGGGCGAAGTGGCACTGTCTCATCGCCCGCTTGATACCAAATATAAGCCATCAATAAGACGGTTTGCGCCAAATTGAGCGAGGAAAAGGCGGGATTGACAGGCACAGTGCAAATCGCATTGGCAAAAGATATATCATCATTGTCAAGCCCCGAAGATTCACGCCCATAAAGCACACCACAGCGCAAACCCTGTGCCGCATGGGCGCGCAATTCTTGCGCCGCTTTTTCAGGGGTTAGCACAGGCTTAACCATATCGCGGGGGCGGGCGGTGGTGGCAATCACATAATGCAAATCCGCCAACGCATCTGCTGTATTTGCGAATTCTTGGCGTTCCATAATCACCTTATCGGCGCCTGCCGAACTTGCCAATGCGAGCGTCTCATCCCAGCCCGTGCGGGGATTAACCAAGCGCAACTGTGTAAGGCCAAAATTAAGCATAGCCCGTGCCGCCATGCCGATATTATCGCCAAGTTGCGGGCGTATAAGGATAATGACGGGGTCTAAATTTTGCGACATGGTTTGCGTTTGCGACATGAAATTTTGCGATATGGGGCATGAAATATGTCATTATCCCCCTTTAATCAATGCAAAAATTCTGTTATAGAGTGCCTATGACATTATGAAAGGCAATATGAGAGATAATAACGAAAAATAATATGAAAGATAATAAGAAGAGAGATAAATGTCTAAAATTAAAGTAGAAAATCCTATTGTCGATATCGATGGCGATGAAATGACGCGCATTATTTGGCAGTTTATCAAGGATAAGCTGATTTTCCCCTATCTCGATATTGACCTAAAATATTATGATTTGAGTATTCAAAGGCGCGATGAAACTGACGACCAAATCACCATAGAGGCGGCCGAAGCCATTAAAAAATATCGGGTGGGCGTTAAATGCGCGACCATTACGCCCGATGAAGCGCGGGTCGAAGAATTCGGGCTTAAAAAAATGTATCGCTCCCCCAATGGCACAATTCGTAACATTTTAGGCGGTACAGTTTTCCGTGAGCCGATTATTTGCCGCAATGTGCCGCGGCTTGTGCCGGGCTGGACAGACCCGATTGTCATTGGCCGCCATGCTTTTGCCGACCAATATCGAGCGACTGATTTTCTTGTGCCGGGCAAGGGCAAATTAACCTTAAAATGGGAAGCGGCAGACGGCGGGCAGACGATTGAGCGGGAAGTGTTTGAGTTTCCCTGCAGTGGCGTGGCGATGGCTATGTATAATTTAGATGACTCCATTCGCAATTTTGCCCGTGCGAGCATGAATTATGCGCTTGCGCGCAAATGGCCTTTATACCTATCGACCAAAAATACCATTGTCAAAGCCTATGATGGGCGTTTCAAAGATTTATTTGAGGAAGTGTTTGCAGCTGAATTTAAGGATAAATTTGAGGCAGCAGGTTTGACTTATGAGCATAGGCTGATTGATGATATGGTGGCGGCCGCCTTAAAATGGAGCGGCAAATTTGTTTGGGCATGTAAAAATTATGACGGCGATGTGCAATCTGACACAGTCGCACAAGGCTTCGGCTCACTTGGCTTAATGACCTCTACCCTGCTTACGCCAGACGGCCAAACAATGGAAGCAGAGGCCGCGCACGGCACAGTGACCCGCCATTACCGCCAACACCAACGCGGCGAAGAGACTTCCACTAATTCCATTGCCTCCATTTTTGCATGGACACGCGGCTTAATGAAACGCGGCGAAATTGATAATAATCAGGCTTTGATTGATTTTGCCGAAACATTGGAAAAAACCTGCATTAGCACAGTGGAAAGCGGCTCTATGACGAAAGATTTAGCCCTGCTTGTTGGTGCCGAACAAAATTGGCTGACAACAACGGGCTTTTTAGACAAAGTCGCCGAAAACTTGCAACAAGCCATGCAAACATAATATTGCATAGAGTCTGCTTTTATTTGCTACCCTTTTTATTCGCTTTGTTCGCTTCGTTCGCTTTATTCTCTTTGCTTTCTAGCGTCGCGGCATAATCCGCCAAAGCATTTGCTATGGCTTGTAGGGCAGCATCGGCACCTTTAATATGCGCGCCGCCGGCTTGCGCCATATCGGGGCGACCACCGCCTCCCTTGCCGCCAAGTTTTTCAGCCCCTATTTTAACCAAATCGACAGCATTATATTGCTCTGTTAAATCATCGGTCACGCCAATAGCAAGGGCCGCTTTATCATCGGCAATGCTAATAAAGGCGACCACGCCTGAGCCAAGTTTTTTCTTGCCCTCATCGACCAATGCCCGCAAGTCTTTTGCGTCAATGCCCTCTAACTGCCGCGCGAGCAATTTGACCTCACCTTGTGGTGTGGCAATTTGCTGTATATCTTGCGCGGCGGTGGTGGAGGCGTTTGCCTCTGTGCCACTATGGGCGCCACTAGCTGTGCCTTGCAGGGCGAGGGTTTTCTTTGCTTTTGCAAGATCGCGTTCAAGTGATTTTTTGTCGGCAATAAGGCTTTCAATACGAGAGGGTAATTCAGCAGGCGCTATTTTAAGCAGGCGCGCCGCCTCTTTTGCATAGTCTTCTTGCTGCTGCAAATAATGGCGCGCCGCTTCAGCTGTTTTTGCTTCAATCCGCCGCACACCAGAGGCAACAGCTGTTTCACTTGTAATTTTGAATAAGCCAATATCGCCTAACCGTTTGACATGTGTGCCGCCGCATAATTCTATTGAATAATAATTTTGCCGCGTGCCTTGCTGGGCGTCTTCATCTGTCCCCATCGATAGGGTGCGCACTTCGTCGCCATATTTTTCACCAAAGAGTGCCAATGCGCCAATTTGCCGTGCCTGTTCGGGACTCATAAGGCGGGTTACAACTTCCCCATTTTGGCGGATTTGCGCATTCACCATATATTCTACGGCCGCTAATTGCTCGTCTGTCACAGATTGCGGGTGACTAAAATCAAAACGCAAATAAGCCGCCTCGACAAGTGAGCCTTTTTGCGTCACATGCGCACCTAAAACGCGCCGCAAGGCTTCGTGTAGTAAATGCGTTGCCGAATGATTGGCGCGCATATCCGCCCGCCTTTGTTTATCAATCGCTAAATGTATATTGTCCTGCACGGCTAACGCGCCCTGCTCCATTTTGCCAATATGAACATGCATATTGCCAAGTTTTTTTTGCGTATCAATTATGGTCGCCCGCGCGCCTGTTTGGGAAGTGACAAACCCTTTATCGCCCGCCTGCCCGCCGCTTTCAGCATAAAAAGGCGTTTGATTAGTGAGCATGGCAAATTCATCGCCTGCTTTAACTTCGGCAACTGAATTTCCATTCACAATAAGGGCTGTCGCCACCGCATCGGCTTCTTCGGCTTGATAGCCGATAAATTCCGTTGCCCCTAATTCATTAGAGAGGTCAAACCAGACCTCTTCTGTGCTTGCTTCACCCGAACCCGTCCAATGCGCGCGGGCAGAGGCGCGTTGCTTTTCCATTATCTCATCAAAGCCCGCCTCATCGACCTGCAAGCCGCGCTCCCGCAACACATCTTGCGTTAAGTCGAGCGGAAAACCATAAGTATCATAAAGTTTGAACGCCACCTCGCCCGCCAAAATCTTGCCCTTTAATTGGCTTATTTCGTCTTCTAATAAGCGCAAGCCCTTTGATAAAGTCTCACGAAAGCGGGTTTCCTCATGGCGCAAAGTTTCAGTAATCAGCGGCACAGCCTGCTCCAATTCGGGATAAGCGGTTGCCATTTGTGCTTTGAGGGCAGGCACAAGCTGCCACAAAAACGGCTCTTGCGTGCCAAGCATTTGCGCATGACGCATGGCGCGGCGCATAATGCGGCGCAAGACATAGCCGCGCCCTTCATTAGAAGGCAATATGCCGTCCGCAATTAAAAAGGCAGACGCGCGCAAATGGTCGGCAATCACACGGCAACTTAATTGCTGCGCGGCGCGCTTTCTTGGGTCGCTGTCTTTTAGTTTGGCTTGTTTGGCGCATTGTGTAATGAGATAGTGCATTAAGTCTGTCTCATAATTATCATGCTTACCTTGCAAGACAGCGCCTATGCGCTCCAACCCTAGCCCCGTGTCAATCGACGGTTTCGGCAATGACTTGCGACTACCATCGGCTTGTTGTTCATATTGCATAAAAACGAGATTCCAAATCTCAATAAAGCGGTCGCCATTTTCATCGGCACTGCCGGGCGGCCCGCCAGCAACAGACTCGCCATGGTCATAAAAAACCTCCGAACAAGGCCCGCAAGGCCCCGTGTCGCCCATTGCCCAGAAATTATCGGCAGTTGCAATTTTAATAATGCGGTCGCTTGGCAGGTTAGCA
>JAPPQG010000024.1 GCA_028816945.1 Alphaproteobacteria bacterium | reverse complement strand
GCCACCGCAGGCAAGCCCGGCACATAATTAGCCCAATGCAAAGCCGCCCGCCGCAAAGGGGCTAATATATCAGCGCGCTCTGTTTTGCGTGTAAAGGCAAAATTAAGCGCATGGGTTGCCGCCGCCATTGAAAACGCATCCAAGCGGCGCGCGCTTTCATAAGCCACTAATTGAGGGGCGGCCTCTATCGCCAACCCCAAACGGCGCGCTTCATAAACGCCATTAGCAAGCCGTGCCGCATCGCGCAAAGTTAAATTATAACCCTGCCCAGCAAGCGGATGAATGACATGCGCCGCCTCCCCCGCAAGCACAAAATGCGGGCGCGTATAATGGCGCGCCAAAACAAGCTGCAAGGGATAATGCGCCCGCTTGTTGACTGTTTTTATATCGCCCAAAAGCCCGCCTAATTTTTTTGCCAATTCAGCTATGAATAAATCATCCCCCGCCTTGCATAAAGTTTCAGCCCGCTCGGGTCGTTCAACCCAAATCAGCGCGCTGTTGTGCGTGCCGTCACTATGTGACCCCATAGGCAGGGTTGCCAATGTGCCAGCGGCACAAAAAAATTGATAGGCTGTGTCTTGGTGCGGTTGGCTATGCGTAAAATTGGCAATCAAAGCGGTTTGCTGGTAAGTGGTGCGATAAGTGTCTATATTCATTTGCTCCCGCAAAGGAGACGCGCGCCCATCACAAGCAACCAATAAATTGGCTTTTAATTTTGTCCCGTCCGATAGGTTTAAGGTGGCGTGCGGGGTAATAATATTTATATTTTCAACATAGGTTTTGTCTTGCTGGTAAGTAATATTTTTTGCGGTTTTAAGGCAGGCGCGCAAAGCAACCGCTAAATCATTATTGCTTGTGACATAAGCCAACGCATTATTTTGCTTATCCGCCGCATGGGGGGGCGAAAAATCAGGGGGGGTGGTAAAGTAAAGCCCATTACCAGAGGACATATCAGCAGGGGGCAAGCCGTCTGCTATCTGCATATGGCGTAAGGGGGCAAGTTTTGTTGGCAATTTATCGCAAACCCCGATTTGCTGTAACATAGCAACAGAGGAAGGCGTGAGTGCCATGCTCCTCGCACTCGTGCGGGACGCATTCATGCGAGACACACTCGTGTGGTACGCACTCGTGCGGGGCGCATCACTCTGTGCGGGCTTTGTAGGCGGGCGGTTGCCGCCAAGCCAAACCCGCGCCCCTGCCGCCGCCAAAGCAAGTGCCATTGCCTGCCCGCTCAACCCATCGCCAATAACGGCAATATCATAATGTCTCTCATTTTGCATGGCATCTTGCATGGCATTGTTATAGCATAGTTTAATCTATCTTGCCCGCTATTGATTGCCTACGGCACGAGTGCTTATGGCAGGGGTGCCTATTTTTTAGACATATTCTAGCAAGCCACCCTGTCTTTGCCTAGTTTATAGGCAATTTTTAATATAAACAACGCCCCTGTCACCTATGCGCCACCATTCAGCCGCTTATTTGCCGATAAAGCCCTGCTTTTCGTGCGCTTATAGACAAATTGCCTGCCATTCACTATTTTATCCCATTCTGGCATGGTTTTTGCGTTATATCCCATGTCAGAATCATGTCAAAACATTGAGGAGATTTATCATGACCGAACAAAATGTTGGCGGAGATGTTTTTTTCCTGCTTATAGGGGCTATTCTCGTTTTTGCAATGCATGGCGGGTTTGCTTTCCTAGAAGTCGGCACAGTGCGCAAGAAAAACCAAGTGAATGCGCTTGTGAAAATTATTTCCGATTTTGCCCTTTCCACAATCGCTTATTTTTTCATTGGCTATGGCATTGCCTATGGCATCCATTTTCTCGCCACCGCGGCCGTTTTACAAGGGGATGTGGAAAATAGCATGTTTGCGGCGCAGGGTTTGGGCTTGGTGAAATTTTTCTTTTTATTGACATTTGCTGCCGCAATCCCTGCTATTGTCTCAGGCGGGATTGCTGAGCGGGCGAAATTTCTGCCTCAATTATTTGCAACTGCCCTCTTTGTCGCCCTCGTTTATCCCTTTTTTGAGGGCATGATATGGAATGGCAATGCGGGCTTTCAAAATTGGCTAGAAAGCACATTTGGCGCCGCTTTTAATGATTTTGCAGGCTCAGTGGTCGTCCATGCCGTAGGCGGCTGGGCGGCTCTGGGTGCTGTCTTAATGCTTGGCGCACGGCGCGGCCGCTATCCACAAAATGGCAAAAAAGGCCAAGCCTTCCCGCCTTCTTCTATCCCATGGCTGGCACTTGGCTCATGGCTTTTATGTATTGGCTGGTTTGGCTTTAATGTGATGAGCGCACAATCTTTGGAAGGCGTTTCAGGGCTGGTTGCGATGAATTCATTATTGGCTATGGCAGGCGGTATTTTGGCGGCTTTATTCATTGGTAAATGTGACCCCGGCTTTGTCCATAATGGCGCATTGGCAGGCTTGGTAGCTGTTTGCGCAGGCTCAAACCTTATGCACCCATTGGGCGCGTTTGCAACAGGGGCGATTGGTGGCGGGATTTTTGTCGTCTTTTTCACCATTTGCCAAGAAAAACTCAAAATTGATGATGTGCTAGGCGTGTGGCCTTTACATGGGCTAGCAGGCGCATGGGGCGGGATTGCGGCTGGTATTTTCGGCATGGAAGCACTTGGCGGATTAGGCGGGGTGAGTTTTATGTCGCAACTTATCGGCACATTGGTAGGCTGTCTTTATGCTTTTGCCGGCGGCTTGCTCGTTTATGGTGTGCTGAAATATACGATTGGCATTCGGTTAAGCGAAGAAGAGGAATTTATGGGTGCCGACCTTGCCATTCATCATATCCAATCTGAACCAGAATCACGGCTAACCTCCCAACAATAGCCCGTGTCTCGACACCGCGACAGGCGCGCGGCATCAGTGTCTCGACACTGTAACCTTGTATCGAGATACTTGGCGTCGAGACGCTTGGTATCGAGACACTTCGTATCGAGATACTTCGTGTCGAGATACTGATATATTCGGCTATTTCATACTTTGACCTAGCAAGGCGTAACAGGTTAGACTTGCGCGAGTGATTCGCGCCCATAACTAAATTGCCGATGAAATTACATATGTCACAAACCGCTGAACCCGCTCCTATAATTCGCTCGCCTTTTGCTAAATTGCGCGCCCTGCTTGACTATCCGCAAGCCGATACACGCCCAATAATTGATTTAGCGATTGGCAATCCGCAACATCAACCGCCACAATTTGTATTAGATGAACTCACCCGCCATTTAGCAAGTTTCAGCCAATATCCACCCCCTGACGGCCTCCCCATATGGCGCACTGCCATACGGGATTGGTTGCAGCGGCGCTTTTCAATAAGCCCCGCTTTGCTTGAAAAAGACTATCAAATCCTGCCCGTGAATGGCACGCGTGAAGGGCTGTTTTTAATCCCGCAAATAGACCGCTATAAAAGCCCGCACAAAACGCATATTGCTATGCCGAACCCTTTTTATCAACTTTATGCGGCGGGTGCTTTGGCGGCTGGCCGCCAACCGCTTTATCTCAATGCAACAGATGAGACAGGCTTTCTGCCCGATTTAGACTCCTTGACAAAAGCCCAATTAGACAGTCTGCATAGTTTTTTCCTCTGCTCGCCAACCAATCCACAAGGGGTGATTGTTGAGGCGTCTTATATCGACCGCTTATTAGAGCTAGCACACAAACATGACTTTCTGCTCATCATTGATGAATGCTATATCGATATTTACGACCAAGCCTACGCAAAAAATCCGCCTATCTCAGCCCTACAATGTGCCGCCAAACGAAAAGAGGGGGCAGCTAATTTAATTATCTTTCAATCCCTTTCTAAACGCTCCAATCTGCCGGGCCTGCGCTCGGGCTTTTGTGCGGGCGGGCAGGACATTATGCATGACTTTTTACAATTACGTTTGCTTGTCGCCCCGCAAACACCGATTGCCATACAAAGAGCGGCCGCGTTGGCGTGGGGCGATGATGCGCATGTGGGCGATAACCGCGCTCTTTATCAAGCCAAAATGGCGCAAGCGGAAATTATTTTAGACGGGCATTTTGACTTTTACAGGCCACAAGCGGGCTTTTTCCTATGGCTGAAAACAGGCAATGGAGAGGCGGCGGCGCAAAAATTATGGCAAGAAGCAGGTATAAGAGTTTTACCCGGCGCCTATTTGGCGCAAAACAGTACAGGCCAAAACCCCGCACAAGCCTATATTCGTGTCGCCCTTGTCGTGCCAGAAGCAGAAACAATCGCCGCCCTTTCGCAAATGCGTGATATATTAAAACAAGCAGAATAAGTAATGGCACAAATAATGGCGATTTTTGAGAATATAAAATATATGTTTTTGCGGTTTCTACAAGCCCGCTTACGGGAAGGCTTTGGCCTGTTTATTATGGCACTAACAAGCATTTTAGCCCTTGCCCTTGCCAATTATACGCCCATGGATGCAAGTTGGAATCGCGTAAGCCATGACGGTGTAGCAAATTGGCTGGGCGTTATGGGGGCCATTATTGCTGATATAGTTATGCAGATTTTCGGCATTGGCATATGGGCGCTTTTGCCGGCGGGCTTGGCCTATGGGTGGCGGCGTATCCGCAATCATACGATTCGCTTTGCTTGGGTAAGGTGGCTTTGTTGGGTAGGCGGCTTTATATGTCTATCTTTTGCCGCCGCTTTATGGCCGCAAAATCTCCATTCAGCACACCCCCCAGCCGGCGGCTTGCTTGGTCTGTGGTTTAGTGCTTGGTTAAATGCGTATGTTTTTGTTTTGCTACCCGATTGGGCGGCCCTTATCGGCATAAACCTATCGCCAAATGGCGTGATAATGGTGCGCATTGGGGCAAGCTTATGTTTTGCAAGTTTGGCAATTGCCTGTGCGCTCACCGCGGCAGGGGGATGGCAGTTAAGCATAAAATCTGTGCGCGGGGTGGCCCTTTTAATTAGCAAATTAAGCCAAATCATAAGCAAAATAAAAACAATTAGTGTCGGGCGTCTCTATTTGCCCCAAAGCATTCGCGGCGCGCATAGCAGACAAAGGGCGCATGATACACACAGCACACGAGACACACCCGATAAGGCGCAAGCCGTCCCTAAAACCACCGCGCAAACAAAAAGAGAAACAGTGCCTGTCGATATGCCAACACAAAAAGCGCGCCCAAGCAAACGGGCGGCGCGCGAAGCACAGCACAGACTACCGCTTGACCCCAAAACACAATTTGAATTGCCCCCCTTGCATTTGCTTGCCGAACCACGCCAACGCAATAGAAGTAAAATTAGCCAAGACGCATTAGAAGCCAATGCGCGTTTGTTAGAAAATGTTTTGTCTGACTTTGGCATTCACGGGACAATTTTACGGGTGCGCC
>JAPPQG010000203.1 GCA_028816945.1 Alphaproteobacteria bacterium | reverse complement strand
ACAAGAGATGAGAAAATTGGCAATCGCAACAAAAGAGGAAACATCGCGGGCTAAAAAGGTTCGGGAGGCGTATGATTTGTCGGTCTTGGTTTCAGTTTTGCGCTTATGAGTCGTTTTACGTTCATGAGTCGTTTTGGGTTCATGAGTCGTTTTGCGCTTATCAATGAGCGCACGCGGCGGCCAATCCATTAACACAGACTTTGTGACATTATACATAGCAGCGCGCGCGGGGTCGCTCTTTACACCTTCCCTCCCCTTATCTTTTGTTATTTTATCTCTAACAAGGCGCATATAACGGCGCGATGAGGCATCACCTAGAATGGGTGTATATTTTGCGCTTTGCCACCCATGCTGGACAATAAATTGCATGAGGGCATGGTCACGCGGGCTATAAGTCGCAATAGCTGCCAACCGTGAAGCAAAATCATCTGTGCCATATACGGTTAAATAGCGAATCGTATTTTCTGCACTCTGCGCTATGTCATGCGTTGTTTTGCCATTTTCATCAGCTAATTCATTAGTCAATTCATCAGCTAGGCACAAACATAAGCAATCGGCAGGTTTTGCTGGGCCTAATTTATCCGCCCATTCCAATAGCATAATTTGCTCGGCGCAATCGTCAAATAAGCCTAATTCATCGACCTCTTGTGGTTTTTCAAGCCGATAAAAATCCGCATGGATAATTTCATTATGCCCCGCCTGATAATGTTGCACCAATGTAAAACTTGGACTTGGCACATTTATCTCTGCCCCACACAGGCAATGAATAAGGGCGCGGGCTAAAAATGTCTTACCAACCCCCAATTCACCTTCTAGCGAAATAATATCGCCCGCCCGCAAATAGGGGGCAAGCCATCGCGCAAAGCGCAAACTAGCGGCTTCGTCAGTGAGCGTAATTGTCGCAAGGGGTTTCATAGACATAATATAGCAATATCCAATTATCTGTGCGCCGCAAAAGGCAAGACTTGCAATATAAAGCAATTTTATTTATCATGTTGCCAATTATTAACAGGGAGGGGGAAAATAAAGGGCGGGTAGTAAAATGGGGGAGGTCGTTAAAACAGGGAGGGTAAAAATAGAGGGAGGGTATAATAAAGAGAAAGCAAATAAGAGGCTAGACTTTGCAACATATTGTGATTATCGGGGCAGGACAGGCGGGCGCACAAACCCTCATTAGTTTGCGACAAGGTGGTTTTGACGGCACAATTAGCCTAATAGGCGATGAGCCTGCCCTGCCCTATCAACGCCCGCCCTTATCGAAGAAATTTCTAGCGGGGGAAATGGAAAAGGCGCAATTATTTTTTCGCCCGCAAGCTTTTTATGATAAGGAAAATATCGCCCTTTATCTAGGCCAAAGGGCAGAAAAAATTGACCCCGCCGCTAAAATCGTAACATTAACAGACGGGACAGAACTCACCTACACACAGCTCATGTTATCGCTTGGCTCACGGCCACGCACACTCCCAATAGCCGACACAGACTACCAAAACCTATTTGACATCCGCACCATTGCTGATATTGAAGCCATACGCCCCCATTTCACAGCAGGCAAAAAATTAGTCATTATTGGCGGTGGCTATATTGGCCTAGAAACCGCCGCCGTCGCCCAACAAATGGGGCTTGATACAATTATTATTGAAGCGGCAGAGCGGATTTTGGCACGGGTAGCAAGCCCACAAATTGCCGATTTTTACGAACGCATACATAATGAAAAAGGCGTACAAATAATAACCAATATGCAGGTGACAGAATTTGCCACGCAAAATAATGGCAAAAATGAAAATGAAAATAAAATAAGCGAACTGCGCTTATCCAATGGCCGCACATTAGCGGCCGATTTAGTGGTGGCTGGCATTGGCATTGTGCCAAATGTCGAACTTGCTGAAAAAGCAGGATTAAAAATTGATAATGGTATTGTGGTGGATGAATTTGCCCGCACATCGATAACGGATATTTATGCAGGCGGGGATTGCACCCAACACCCGAATGCGCTTTTGGGCAGGCGTTTGCGGTTAGAATCAGTGCAAAATGCGATTGCACAAGGAAAAACAGCGGCCGCGCATATTTTGGGCGAAGCCAAAGCCTATGCAGAAATCCCATGGTTTTGGTCAGACCAATATGATATTAAACTGCAAATGGCGGGTCTAGCCATTGACTATGACCGCATTATTTTGCGTGGCGATGATAACACAAACTCTTTTGCACTATTTTATTTCAACAAAACACAGTTGATTGCAGCCGATGCAATTAATCGGCCTGCCGAATTTATGGCGGCTAAAAAACTCATTCATGTCGCGGCTGAAAAAAATATACAAATTGACCCCGCCCAACTTGGCGATGAGACGAGCGCACCAAAAGATTGGGTGCGCACTTATCGATAGCAATTTTAGTCAAAAGCAGTTCGGTCAATAGCGATAATGGTCGGGCTTAAAGGGGCCATTTTGCGGCACATTGATATATTCGGCCTGTGCGGGCGATAATTTTGTTAATTGCGCGCCCAATTTATCAAGGTGCAAAGTGGCGACTTTTTCATCTAAATGTTTCGGCAAGACATAAACGCGGCGGCGTTCATAATTGGCATGGTTTTGCCATAATTCAATTTGCGCTAATACTTGATTGGTAAAAGAAGCACTCATCACAAAACTTGGATGACCTGTCGCACAACCTAGATTTAACAACCGCCCTTCGGCCAATAAAATAAGCCTTTTGCCGTCTGGGAATTCGACTTCATCAACTTGCGGTTTGACATTATGCCAATTATAATTACGCAAAGCCGCTATTTGAATTTCACTATCAAAATGACCTATATTGCCAATAATAGCGCGGTCTTTCATGACGCGCATATGCTCTATTGTGATAACATCCTTATTACCTGTTGCGGTAATAAAAATATCCCCATAAGCAGCCACCTGCTCCATAGTCGCAACTTCATACCCTTCCATAGAGGCTTGCAGGGCGCAAATCGGGTCAATTTCCGTCACAATAACCCGTGCGCCTTGTGAGCGCAGGCTTTTTGCCGACCCTTTGCCAACATCCCCATACCCGCATACAATAGCAATTTTACCGGCCACCATAACATCCGTTGCCCGCTTGACACCATCTACCACGCTTTCACGGCAACCATAAAGATTATCAAATTTAGACTTTGTCACACTATCATTAACATTTATCGCCGGCGTTTGCAGGCGGGCTGACTTTTCCATTTCATAAAGCCGTGCTACGCCGGTTGTTGTTTCTTCGGAAATACCATAAACATCATCCAACAAAGCCCCATATTTATCATGCATAATGGCTGTTAAATCGCCGCCATCATCTAGCAAAAGATTTGGTCGCCAATTATTGGGGCCGTTAATTGTCTGCTCAATACACCACCAATAATCTTCTTCTGTCTCACCTTTCCATGCAAAAATCGGCACGCCTGCCGCCGCCATAGCGGCTGCTGCATGGTCTTGTGTGGAAAAAATATTGCAAGACGACCAACGTATTTGCGCCCCTAAAATTATCAGCGTCTCAATCAATACAGCCGTTTGTATTGTCATATGCAAACAGCCCGTAATGCGCGCGCCCTTTAAGGGTTTTGAATCGCCATATTCATCACGCAAAGCCATAAGGCCCGGCATTTCAGTCTCAGCAATCGCAATCTCCTTGCGCCCCCAATCAGCAAGTCCAATATCGGCAATTTTATAATCTTTATTCGTTTTATCCATAATATCTCTTAATCCATAAAACCCATATGAAATGCCACCTTTTAGCAGTCATCAGCAAGATTGGCAAGTAGGGCAACCACAAGGCACACCCATATGACACACCCATATAGCACGCCCTATGGGTCATATTGCTATGGTTAATCCTCACCAAAACGCTCTTTAACCAATTTTGCAAGTGCGGTGAGGGCTTGTTTGGCCTGTGTGCCTTGCGCTGTGACAGTAATTTCGCACCCTACCGCCACTGTTAGCATCATCAATCCCATAATAGAAGTCGCAGGGACATTATGGCCTTGATAATGAACCTGAATATCAGCGTCAAATTGGCGCGCACAAGTGACAAATTGGGCTGAGGCACGCGCATGCAGACCCCGCCGATTGGTGATTGTAAGGCGTTTGGAGGGCAAAATTATTCCTTTTTTTGATTTAAGACTTGGCTTGCAACAGAAATATATTTGCGGGCAGCCTCTTGTGCCGCGGCAACAGATTCTTCTAAAGACATTTTATCACGCACACCCGCAAGTTTAATAAGCATAGGCAGATTGACGCCCGCAATAACTTCTATATGGCCTTGATCGAGTAATGAAATGGCTAAATTAGAAGGTGTGCCGCCAAACATATCTGTCAATAAAATAACACCTTCTCCATTATCGGTTTCCTGCGCGGCCTGCGCGATATCGGCGCGCCTTTGTTCCATATCATCATCGGAATCAATACAAATGACCGCGATATTTTTCTGCACGCCTACCACATGTTCCAAAGCAGACTTAAACTCACTCGCCAACCCCCCATGTGTTACAATAACCAAACCAATCATATTTTGCTCCATTATTTCACTCTATTATTGTTACAAATTTTTGCTCTATTATTGTTACAAATTCATGTCTCAACAATTTTTCTATAATTTTCCTACCCCGCTTTCTTATAATGCTTTCCTACCATGCCCTGTTCATAAATAATCGGCAAGCTTCTTTCACCCAAGCCGTCCATTTTCTTGTGGAAAACCGTATAAACCAATATGTTTTGCCGCGATAGCAAGTTTCTGTGGTGCCGACGGCTCATAAGCGCATAATTGAATAGTTGGCACAGCAATATCCAAAATCCGCTCAAAAACGGGGGGCGCAAGAGGCGGTATAGCGGCCGCCCCGTCAGCTATTTTGTCAGCCTCCCCATCAGCCATTTTGCCAGCCACCTTGTCATTTACAGCGACAAGATTGACAAGCAGTTTAATCGGGCAAGACGGCTCATAAGCGATAGGTAATAAGCCTAGCCCGCGCACTTCAATAAGGCCTGCCAAGCGGGGCGGCGGGCGGGCGATTAAAACATTTTTCTGTGCCGTGAGGACGACTTGGTCGTCAGCAACCAAACGGCCTATATCCGTTTTTATCACCCGCAAGGCAAGGTCTGATTTCCCGCACCCCGACGCCCCGCGCAATAAAACACCAATATCATCAATCACAAGACATGTCGCGTGTAGGCATATTGTGTCCGCTTTGCTTTTGCCTGTCTCTTTTTCTGTGTTTTTCACAATTCGTCCTGTGTCTTTTTTTGCATTTTTCACAATTTGTCACCTGTTGATTCGGGCATGTCATCATCTGTTGGCATGTCATCATCGGCAAGCCTGTCATCACCTGCTAGCCTGTCATCGCCTG
>JAPPQG010000041.1 GCA_028816945.1 Alphaproteobacteria bacterium | reverse complement strand
CGTTTTAGTCGCCCTAGACTCAACAGGTGATAAAGCCAAACTTGCCATTTTAGGCAAGCAATTAGCCATGCATATTGCGGCCACCAACCCGCTTGCGATAAATATTGAAGCCCTTGACCCGAAGACAATCGCCCGTGAGCGTGAGATTTTAGCCGCCGAAGCCCAAGATAGCGGCAAGCCGCAAGAGATTATTGAGAAAATGGTCGAAGGGCGTTTGCAAAAGTTCTACCAAGATGTTGTATTATTGAAACAAACCTTTGTTATAGATAATGAAAACACGATTGAAAAAACACTAAAAAATGCCGAATCGGAACTGGGCGCGCCGATTGCCCTAACGGGTTTTGCTCGTTTTGGGCTTGGTGAGGGCATTGATAAGGGCGAAACCGAAGATTTTGCCGCCGAAGTCGCCGCCGCCACTAAACAGACATAAACCAAGCAGGCATAAGCCAAATAAACGCAGAAAACAGCGCAGAGATGAACATGAGATGAATAGGGGCAAAACAAAACAATTCAAACGTGTTCTCCTGAAAATTTCGGGCGAAGCCCTTATGGGGACAGGCGCATATGGGATTGATGTTGGCACGGTGGACCGCATTGCGAATGAAATACGCCAAGCGGTAGAAAATGGCCCTCAGCTGTGCCTTGTTATTGGCGGGGGGAACATTTTTCGCGGTTTATCGGGCGTTGCGGGCGGTATGGACCAATCGAGCGCAGATTATATGGGTATGTTGGCAACTGTGATGAATGCGCTTGCTATGCAAAATGCCCTTGAACGCCAATCCATTGATACACGGGTTTTATCAGCCATTCCTATGGCCGCGGTCTGTGAGACTTATATTCGCCGCCGTGCCTTGCGCCATATGGAAAAAGGGCGGGTGGTGATTTTCACCGCTGGCACGGGGAATCCGTTTTTTACCACCGATACAGCCGCCGCCTTGCGGGCTGCGGAAATGAATTGCGATGCGCTTTTGAAAGGCACAAATGTCGATGGTATTTATAGTGCCGACCCGAAAATAGATGCAAATGCAACGCGTTATGATACAGTCAGCTATATGGATGTATTGTCTAAAGATTTGAAAGTTATGGATGCGTCCGCCATTAGTCTGGCACGGGAAAATAACATTCCGATTGTTATTTTTTCCATTCAATCAAATGGCGCACTTTTGGATGTTTTACAAGGTGGCGGCTGTCGCACTATTGTAGAAGGATAGACGAAAGGGGATAGGCAAAAGGGGGATAGGCAAAAGGGGATAGGCGGGGATAAGCGCAAGATAGGCGGTTGCGGGATAGGCACAGATGCGCTAGCCTATCATCTGTGCTAGCAAAAGGCATATAATCATAGGGTGTAAATAGCGGTAAATAAAGGGTGGAGCAAATAAGGAGCAAATTATGTCTATCGATTTGAAAGATATTGAGCGGCGTATGGATGGCGCATTGGCGACATTGAAAACGGAATTTGCAGGCTTACGCACGGGGCGCGCAAGCAGTAGCCTATTAGAGCCAATTATGGTTGAAGCCTATAACCAACAAATGCCTATGCCGCAAGTTGGCACAATTTCTGTACCTGACTCGCGCATGTTATCTGTGCAGGTTTGGGATAAGGGGTTGGTTGGGTCTGTTGAAAAAGCCATTCGGGAGGCAGGGCTTGGTCTTAATCCTGTGGTCGATGGCCAAACTGTGCGTGTGCCAATGCCGGCCCTAAATGAAGAGCGGCGTGAGGAATTGGCAAAAGTGGCAAGCAAATATACCGAACAGGCACGGGTGGCTGTCCGCAATGTGCGCCGTGATGGCATGGAATATCTGAAAAAGGCTGAAAAAGATAAGGAGATTAGCCAAGATGAGCAAAAAGCCCATGCCGCTGATGTGCAAAAACTAACAGATGATAAAATTGCTGCCATTGATGCGCTATTAGCTAATAAAGAGGGCGAAATTCGCCAAGTGTAACGGAGTAATGTAATGGATATTCAAACGAAAATTGCTGACAAGCAGACGGGTAAAACACCCGCTAAAACAGTTGATAAGGCAGTTCATAAAAAAACCGCTCAGCCAATAGCCATGCCGAGCCATATTGCTATTATTATGGATGGCAATGGTCGTTGGGCAGAAAGGCGCGGCCTTGCCCGCACACAAGGCCACAAACATGGCGTAGAAACAGTGCGCAAAATTGTTGAAGCGGCAGGCCAGCGGGGCATTCCCTATCTCACCCTTTATGCTTTTTCATCTGAAAATCACAAACGCCCCGAAGAAGAGGTCAATTTTTTAATGGGGCTTGTCTGCGATTATGTCGAGCGGGATTTGGAGCGACTCCATACAGAAAATGTTTGCATTAAAGTGATTGGCTGTCGCGATGGGATTGAGGCGCGCATTCGTAAATTGATTGAACATGCCGAACAATTAACAGCCAATAATCAAGCCATGACTTTGCAAGTCGCCTTTAATTATGGCAGTTGGCAGGAAATTGCCACCACCGCGCGCAAATTAGCCGAACAGGTCGCGGCAGGGCAGTTGCAAGCGGCCGATATTGATTCTGACTTATTTGACCGTGCCTTGACAAGAAACGGCCTGCCACATCCCGATTTGATTATTCGCACAGGCGGGGAATATCGGCTCAGTAATTTTTTGCTTTGGCAAAGTGCTTATGCCGAATTGATATTCCAGCCTATTTTATGGCCTGATTATACAGAAGAAGATTTACAAAAAGCCATTGTCGAATATGGCCGCCGTGAGCGCCGTTATGGTGGATTAAACAATGCAACGGTGCAAACAATCAACCCATTGGAATAGCGACGAATGGAAAAGCAAACAGCGGCTCGTTTGCCATATGCGGATTTTTTGCGCCGTGTGATTAGTGCCGTTATTCTTTTGCCATTTGTCGTGCTTGCCTTTTGGGCGGGCGGGCTTTGGCTTGCTTTGCTTGTCGCCATTTTTGCGCCCTTAATGGCGTTTGAATGGGCGCAACTTATGGCTGCCAAAAACCCGCGCTTGACTGTGGCTTACCTTATTTTATTTCTATTGACGATTATCGCGCTGACGGCTTTCGCCGACATTTATATTGGATCTATTGCGATGCTGTTTTGTCTGCTTTGCGCTTTTTTTATCGCGCCTATGATTAGCGAATATAGGCAGGTGCTATTCGGTGGGCTTTTATATATTGGCGCGCCTATTTTTGCTTTGCTTTTTTTACGGGCGGCGGAAAATGGCGCGCTTGTTATTATTTATCTTGCGCTTATGGTTTGGGCGACTGATATATGCGCCATGCTGTTTGGCAAAGCCATTGGCGGCGCAAAATTGATGCCCTCTATTTCACCACAAAAAACATGGGCGGGGCTTATTGGGGGTATGATTGGCGCCGCAGGCA
Source organism: Alphaproteobacteria bacterium (assembly GCA_028816945.1). GTDB lineage: Bacteria > Pseudomonadota > Alphaproteobacteria > RS24 > RS24 > JAPPQG01. The sequence goes on along the minus strand of JAPPQG010000041.1, from coordinate 2,013 downwards.
TGGGCGCACTATATGCTGTTTTGATGACAAGCATCTGGCTAAATAATGATATATTACAGGGTGTTACGCCTTTTTTCTTATCTATATTAGGAGCGGTTTGCGCGCTCATCGCGCAAGCGGGCGATTTATTTGAGTCATGGCTTAAACGCCGCCATAATATCAAAGATTCTGGACGCCTCCTCCCCGGGCATGGTGGTATTCTCGACCGTGTCGATGGGCTAGTTGCTGTGCTTGTCAGCGCGGCTTTGTTCGTTTTTTTATATCATCGCTTTTTTGGCATGGATAATTTTTTTAACACAGGCGATTTTAACGCCGCCATTTTATTGCTATGGGCGCATTAGAGAGTGATTATGGCAAAAGAAACAGTAGCACGGGAAACAATGACACGGGAAACACTAGCACGGAAAAAAATGACACGAGAGACATTATCAATTTTAGGCGCAACGGGTTCGGTTGGCAGTAGCACATTAGCGATTGTCGAACAACAGACTGAGCGATTTGAAATTGTCGCCCTAACCGCACAAAATAATGCGACTCAGTTGGCCGATTTATGCCGCCGTTTCAAACCACAATTTGCGGCGATTGGCAATGAGACACAATTCCCAAAACTTAAAGAAGCTTTACAGGGTTGCGATATAGAATTGGCAGCTGGCACAGAAGGGCTGATTGAAGCCGCAACACGCCCTGCGGCACGCATTATGGCGGCCATTTCTGGCTTTGCGGGTCTGGCACCAAGCTTGGCTGCCGTCAAACAGGGCAGCATTGTTATGCTTGCCAATAAGGAATGTTTGGTGAGTGCGGGGGCTTTATTTATGGCAACCGCCGCACAGGCTAAATGCCGTATGTTGCCTGTCGATTCGGAGCATAATGCGATTTACCAAATTTTAGATGGCCGCCCTTTGAGCGATATTAAACGGCTTATTTTGACGGCCTCTGGCGGCCCATTCCGCCACTTTACGCAAGCCGAATTGGCAAAAGTCACCGTCCCTATGGCGACAAAACACCCAATTTGGCCTATGGGTGCAAAAATTTCTATTGATTCGGCAACCCTTATGAATAAAGGGCTGGAATTGATTGAAGCACAATATCTCTTTGCCCAACCGCCTGCTTGTTTGGATGTGCTGGTTCATCCGCAATCCATTATTCACGGGCTAGTCTATTTGCACGATGGGGCAGTGCTAGCGCAAATGGCGACACCTGATATGCGTATCCCCATTGCTTATTGTCTTGGCTGGCCGCACCGTTTGCCAACCGATTGTGCGCCGCTAGATTTAGAGCATATTGGCAAATTAGAGTTTGAAGCACCCGATATAGCCCGTTTTCCCTGTCTGCAACTTGCTAAAACCGCTATGCAGTTGGGCGGTGGCGCGCCAACAATTCTAAATGCTGCCAATGAAATTGCTGTTGCTGCTTTTCAGGCTGAAAAAATTGGCTTTATGCAGATTCCTGTCCTTGTTGGAACCGTGCTAGACAAATTGCCACAGTTAATTGGCACAGCAAATGGGGCGGTTGATAGTATAGAGCAAGTGCTTGCCCTTGATAGTGAAGCACGGCGGATAGCCGAAGAAGAAGTGGCTAAATTGGGGTAATTTTGGCTTTTCTGTGGTAATTTCGTGCTATACATAATGATTCTATATGCTACAAAATGCATGCATATGGTAAAAGAGGACAAGTCATAAGCGATAGGCCATAAGTGATAGGTTATAGGAGCTAGGCCATAGGAGAATTGAGTTGGATATATTACAAGCAACTGGGCTGACATATTTATTGCCCTTTTTATTCATTATTACCGTTGTCGTGTTTTTCCACGAACTCGGACATTTTTGGGTTGCCCGCAAATGTGGCGTGCGGGTGGAAGTCTTTTCGATTGGCTTTGGCCGCCCGCTTTTTTCATGGATGGATAAGCGCAACACAATGTGGAAAATTGGCTGGTTGCCATTAGGGGGCTATGTCAAATTTTTTGGCGATGAAAGCGCGGCAAGCAATCCCGATAATCAAAAACTTAAAGCCATG
>JAPPQG010000010.1 GCA_028816945.1 Alphaproteobacteria bacterium | reverse complement strand
ATCTATTTGGAAAACAATTTTATCTTCCCCGCGTGTGAAACCTGTAATCCTATCGGCACCACCATAAGCAATCCAATCGCCGTCTGAGTCAATGCTAAATCTATAAATAACTTCATCTGCACCACCTTCTTCGCCTTCATTATTTTGCAAACTAATATCATCACTGCCTCGGCCGCCATCAATTTGGTCATTGCCTGTGCCTGTTCTGATTGTGTCTAACCCATTGCCTGTATCGACTTGTTTTGCGCGACCGGCCGTGCCTGTATCATCCAAATCAATTTCATCTGAATCTTCGGGTGCGGCTACTGTCAAAACTTCGCGCACGCTTATTTTTAATGTATATGTTATGCTTTCGGTTGCGGCACGCACGCCATGTTCGCCATCATCCAAAATACTAAAAGTAAAACTCGTATCTGCTATTGCCTGTGGGTCGTTCGGCACATAGCGCACACGCCCTGCATTGATATCGGCTTGTGTGAAAGCAGTAAATCGTTCACTAAACCGACCCACCGCTATTGTATTAATATCCTGCCAAATTAAATCTGTGGCGGGGTTATTATCATGGTCGTTTAAAATTTGTAATTTGCCTGCACTAGATTGGGCGGTCATGTAATAATAAAGTTCCCCTGGTCCATCGCTCGCATCGACATCTGTTATTAATAAATTGGAGGAATCAAGCACAACAACTATTTCACCTTGATTATAGGCGAGGCTACTGTGCTTATATTCGGGGGCTTCATTGCGATCGGCCACAGTAATTGTCACTTCTTGTAAGCTAGATAGCCCGCCCGCTGTCGCTTGCACTTTGAGGGTAATGGTTGGGGTTGTCTCATGGTTTAGCCCCGCCCCTTGATAGCTAATTTGCCCTGTTGTGGGGTCAATCACAAAACCCGCAGGCGGATTCACCAATGCATATGTGACAGCAATCTCTGAATCTTCTGGGTCCATTGCTGAAACCGTGCCAATAGTGATAGGGGTTGCTTGTGCGACAATAAAATCAGCAAAAGTGAGGGCGGTATTATAATCTTCTAGCACCATAAGGACAACATCATCGCTTGTGTCTTCTGTGCCTTGTGTATCATAAATAATTGTATCATGTATGTTGGGGTCATTTGTATCTGCCGCTGTTAGCCCTTCAATAGAACTATAATCTGAATCTTGCGTGTATCTTATATTGGCCTCACTTTGCAGGGTTCTAAGCCTCGTTTGTGTCCCACTAGCCGTTGCGACCTCTATTTGGTCGCCCTTCGCAAAGTCTGTAACAATAGTCGCCTCGCTATTTTGTGTATTTGCAAGCGCAAGGGTAAGAACGTCACCTGCGCCTATCCTGTCTTGTTTTTCATTGATTGTTAAACTTTCTGGGGCTGTACCAAATTCGGGTGGCTCATCGACATTTGTCACAGCAATTGTTATTTGCTGTGTGCTAGATAAGCCGCCTTGAGCTTTATCGCTTGCTTTGACTGTGAGTGTGACACTCTCTCCATTGGGTGCTTCGCGGTCTAGCCCACCGCCCGCATAGCTAATTTGCCCTGTTATAGGGTCAATCGCAAAACCAATAGGCGGATTCACCAATTCATATTTAACATCAGCCCCTTCTGGGTCAGTGGCTTGGATTTGAACAATGTTAAGGGGGTTGCCAATCCTATTATCATTTTCAGTTATTGTGAGACCCGTAGGGGCGGCGCCAAATTCAGGAGCCTCATTTACATTTGTCACAGTCAAGGTAAATGTGATTGGCTGCAATGTGTTTGGGCCTGTGCCTGTCGTTTCGGGCGTGAGGGTCACGCTATGGCTTGTTTTCGTCTCAAAGTCAAGGACACCTGCTTTTAGCCATAATTCATTACCCCCGCGAATCTCAAAACGAGTCGTGTCTGAAAGGAATACTCTATTTACGCCTAACGCGTCATCGGTAAAGCGGATATCGGCTAATTTGCGCGCGCCACTTGTCTCGCTCACAGTCTGACTGTTTTGAGTTAATGAAAACTCGGTTGCTTTTTCATCAATATCTGTTACGGTAATTGTCACATCCTGTGTGCGAGAACGTGGGTCGCCTTGTGTTGCTGCCCGCACTCTCAATGTAATGGTTGGGGTGGTCTCATAATCTAAACCTGTCCCCTCATATGTAATTTGCCCTGTTGTTTCACCAATCTTAAAGCCGGCAGGCGCACCCACCAATTCAAATCTAATAGTCTTGCCCGCATCCTCCGGGTCGGGGTCAGTTGCGGATATTGTAACAATGTTAAGGGGGTTGCCAACCCTATTATTATTTTCAGTTATTGTGAGATCCGTTGGCGCGGTGCCAAATTCAGGAGCCTCATCGACAGCTTTCAAATTCAAAGTAAATGTCAATGTACCAAGTGTGTTTGTGCCTTCGCCTGTCGTAACGAGTGTGAGGGTGACAGTATGGCTTGTGGCCGTCTCATAATCAATCGGGGCATTTTCTTTCAGCCATAATTGATCACCAAGACGAATCTCAAAAATATCATTATCTGAAAGCATTATCCTATTTGTGCCTAACGCATCATCGGTGATCGTAATATCCGCTAATTTTAGCCCGTTAGCTGTTTCAAAAACATTTTTAGATGTAGTAGATATGCTAAATTCGGTCGGCACTTCATCCACATCGCCTATGGTAATTGTCACAGTTTGGTCTGTTGACTCTGCTGTGTCACCTGTGCCAACTGTTGCCCGCACTCTAAATTGAAAAGTCTGGCTACTTTGTGTCTCAAAGTCAAAAGCGGTGCCTCTATAAGTAAGCAGACCATTTGCATCAATCCTAAAATTGCTTGCATCCTCGCTGTTGCTGTCCCGTCTCGATTTTCAAGGAGGGTGAGCGTGTTTGTCGAAAAGACAAGCGGTTCATCTTCATCTGTTACCTCAATTCTTATAATAAATTGTGATACGCCCAGTTGGTCAATGTATGCAATAGCGAAAAATTGAATAAAGGCCTTACCGTCCGCATCCTTTTCTATTGCCTCATAGTTCAAACCCCGTCCCGTATAGGTGATTTCCCCATTTTGATCAATCTCAAAACCTTCTGGTTCCTCTTCCAAATAATACACAATAGTCTTTCCAGACTCAGTTGTGTCTTGTGCCGGCACTTGCGCTATAATAAGAGGGTCTTGTTCAGTCCCCCCCGTATTTTCTACAAGCGTTTCTACGGTCTGTGCTGCCGCATCTGTAAATCTAACAGGACTGCTAATAGCGGCGACAGTGAAAAGGAGATTTTTCGGTGCGGATTGCTCTGTAACAGTAGGATCGTCATTTTTCGGGGCTGTTGCTCTCACGACGAAACGCGCCGCAGTATATGTGCCAATGTCAAGGCTGTTTACCCTCTCAGAGTATATCTGAAGCCAAAACTTGCCTGTATTTTCATTAAAAGTTAGGGCGGCATAAAAACTCTCCACCCTATGTGTGTAGCCCTCGCTAAGTGTAAATTTAACTGCGCCTTCAACGGTAAATTTTATAGTATCATCGTCAGCATCGCTCGCTGTAAATTTGCCACGTCTAACGCCATAATAAGCATTGGGACTAGGCCATTCTTGAACCCTTATTTCCGCTATGGGATCTAATACGGGTGCTGCCATTTTCTTACCTCATTATTTGTGTCTTCTATACGCTATTATGATTTATCGTTTATGCTTGCAATTATAAGTGGTGCTACGGGCTATTTATATTTGTGCTATATTTACTTTTCTATACAGTATATTTATACAGACATGCTATTTATAATATTTATACATGAACTATACACATGTTATTCGATATATTATTTAATCATTATTTAATTATTATTTAATATATTACCCTACATATCATTAACTCGTCAATGATTCGACCATAACAATGTGTTTTTGTCAATATAAACCCAAAATTTATCGCATTTAGGCAGTACAACGAGCCTAATTTATGCAATTCATTGTTTTTACTAATTATTTTAGGATGGCCAACCCGCATCCCAAGTGTCGGGTTGTGTTCTAATCAAACCAAGTTGGAAGAAAACCCGCTTATTCCCGCAAGGGTGTTATATTAAACGGGCAACCCGACTCATGAAGCGAATTCATGGGGTGTTCCAGTTTGATTAGAACGCAAAGACATTAAGATAATGTTTAGGGCTTGTCAAATGGTCTAGGGTGGATTTACAAAAATGAGAACAGATAGAGAACAGGGATAAAATAAGAGCGAAATAAGACAAAAATGGCAGAAAAGCAAGGGTTTAAGACCCGCAAAACGGTTTTTTGGGAAAAATAAGTCGATTATGCAAATAAAGCTTGCCTTTTTTGCTCTTTTTACCTATTATCACGCATACGGACTCTTTTTAGAAGTGGGACGGCTGATTGCCCCCGCTTTTTTTAATGGTCGACATAGATTAAAGACATAGATTAAAGGCATAGATTAAAGGCACAAGGACCGAATGGGCTAAATAGGCTAATATGGCATGCGAAATAGGCGCACAGAGTCTAAATAGGCGAACAAGGTAATGTGCTGATGAAATTGGGTTAGGGTGATATGGACGATATGGATTATATTGGATATGCGCATCTTGTTGCGCCGGGGGCTGCACAGCCCCTCTTGCCTTTGCTTGCGCCAATTATCGCCGCGCTAGGCTATGAATTGCTCCGCATTCGCATAACAGGGCAAAAGGGTAGCAAAACTTTGCAACTTATGGCGCATCGGCCAGACGGTCGCATGACGGTGGAAGATTGCGCGCGCATAAGCCGTAAATTATCATCTGTGCTTGATGCTGAAAATATAATCGAAGGCGCATATCAGTTGGAAATATCATCCCCGGGGCTTGCCCGCCCGCTTTGTCGGCCAAAAGATTTTACCTTTTGCGCCGGCCAAAAGGCACGCATTAAATTAGCGCAACCCGTGCGCGGGCGCAAACAATTTCAAGGGCGTTTGCAAGGTTTTACCGGCGATAGCGCAAATGGCGCGGCCTTATTGGAAGTCTTATGGGAAAATGCCGACACCCCGCAAATTATCCCTTTTGCTTTGGCCGATATTGCCGAAGCGCAATTAATTGTCGAGTCGCATGGACGCAGATAAGTATGGACGCAGATAAAATGAATACGGGCATTAGTGCAAATAAATTAGAATTACTGCAAATTGCTGATGCGGTGGCGCGCGAAAAAAGCATTGAGCCAGCCATTGTGTTAGATGCAATGGCGGATGCGATTCAAAAAGCAGCAAAAGCGCGTTATGGCAGTGAGAGCGATATTCGAGCCGATATTGACCCGCAAACGGGTGATACAAATTTGCGCCGTGTTATGCTGGTGGTGGAAAATGTCGAGAATGAAAATACGGAATTAACATTAGAAGAAGCCCGCCGCATTAAGCCTGATGCGGAAATTGGCGAGGAATTAAGCGAAGCTTTACCG
>JAPPQG010000012.1 GCA_028816945.1 Alphaproteobacteria bacterium | reverse complement strand
AGGTTGAATGTAAAACTATCATAATTATCAATAACGAGTAATTTAGTCATGTTTTGGCCATGTCTTGTATAGTCATGCCTTATCTTATATTTTAGTCATGCCTTATCTTATGTTTTAGTCATGTTTTATGTTTTAATCATGCCTTATGTTTTCTGTTTATATGTTGCGGTCATATTTATCGCTTCTTCGGCGGCGCGGAATAGGGCTTTGGCTTTATTTACGGTTTCCTCAAATTCATATTCGGGGGTCGAGTCATGGACAATGCCCCCGCCTGCTTGCACATAGAGCATGCCGTCTTTTATCACACCCGTGCGCAATGTAATACAACTATCCATATCCCCATTGGCGGAAAAATAGCCAACACAGCCTGCATATATGCTGCGTTTTATCGGTTCTAATTCATCAATAATTTCCATTGCCCGAATTTTCGGCGCGCCTGACACAGTGCCAGCGGGAAAGCCTGCGGCAAGCGCATCAAATTGGTCATGGCCTGCCGCTAATTGCCCCTCCACATCAGAGACAATATGTATCAGGTGGGAGGTTTTTTGTAAGCCAAAAGCTTTTGTGACTTGCACTGACCCAATTTCGGCAACACGGCCAACATCATTGCGGCCAAGATCAAGTAGCATTAAATGTTCGGCGCGCTCTTTTTCATCGGCTAGCAGGTCGGTGCCAATTTTTTCATCTTCTGCCACGCTTTGCCCGCGCTTGCGTGTGCCAGCAATCGGGCGGATAGTGACTTTATTATTGCGTAGCCCAACCAATAATTCGGGGCTTGAGCCAATAATAGAAAAATCGGCAAAATTAAGAAAAAACAAATAGGGGGAGGGATTGACGCGGCGCAAAGCCCGATAAAGTTCAAAGGGTGGCAACTTAAAGGGCATAGCAAAACGCTGACTTAATACAAGTTGGAAAATTTCCCCCGCCTCAATATAGGCGCGCGCCTTATGCACCATGTCATAATATTGCTCTTTTGTTATATTGGAGACGGGTTCGGTAAAGGCAATGTCTGCTGGGAGTTTTATTTGTGGCACGGGCTGCGCCAATTTATCGGCGCTGGTTTGCATATGGCGCATGGCTTTATCATAAGCCTGTTTGGCGGTTATATTTTCTTGTGGATAGACGGGCGCAACTAATTGCAAGCGATTGGTTACAGCATCAAAAACAGCCACAAGAGAAGGGCGGATAAAAAGGCTTTCTGGCACGCCAAGCGGGTCGCTATTCTGGTCGGGCAGGCTTTCCATATAGCGCACCATGTCATAGCCCATATAGCCAAATATGCCGGCCGCCATAGGGGGTATATCCTCCGCCATATCAATATGTGACTCTTTTAATATGGCACGCAAACCATCCAATACAGGCATATCCATAGGGACAAAATTATCTAGCTCATATTGGGCGCGGCGATTGACAAAAGCCTTGCCCTTATCAGCCCGAAAAATTAAATCGGGTGCCATGCCAATGATTGAATAACGCCCGCGAATATCCCCATCTTCGACAGATTCTAGCAAAAAACTATTTACTTTATCATGGCATAATTTCAAATAGGCTGAGACGGGCGTCTCCATATCCGCCGCCAATTCGGCAACGACAAGCTGGGCTTGCCCCCGATTATAAGATTTTTCAAATATGTCCGCTTGCGGTGTAAATGTTAAGTGCATTATGGCGCGCTAGTTGTATTATCACGCAAAGCTTGTGTGTCAATTTTCACGCCATAATTGTCTTGCAAGCCGATAATAAGTTGATTGATAATTATTATATCTAATTTTTCCTGCTCGGCTTCACTCATTTGCGTCAATAGGCTAGGGTCAGATAAATCGGGTAGGCTAATTTCTGCAACACGCATAACGACTAAACTCTCGCCAAAGCCAACAGGCCCCCAAGCAAAACCGCCTTTTGGCGTGGTAAATAATTTCTCTATCGCTTCGCGGGAAAAAATTTCATTATGGGTTGTGCGGTTAAAAGCAGGCGTGCGTAAGGGGCTTTTGCCGACTTCATTGGCAAGTTTGGCAAAACTTTCCTCATTATTGCCGCGCTCTGTAATATGGTCGGCCAAACCTTCTAAAAGCGCGCGTTGCTCGCGGGCTTGCCATTGTGTTTTGGCTTGTGTGCGCACTTCGGCAAATGGCGTAATATGTTCTGGTTCAACCGCATCTAGCCGCACCCAATAATAACCGCCCGCAGGTGTCTCAAAGGCAAGTAAATCTTGCTCTAACCCAACTTCAAAAATAGTTGTGACCAAATCGCCAAATTGTGCGAGCCGTGCGTCCTGCTTGCCATTTTTATCAACACCATTAGCCGCAATATTATAAAATTGTAGCAATTCGATATTATAAGTCTGGGCTATATCCTCTAAACTTATATCATCGGCAAGCTCATTTTCAATTTTATCGGTAAAGTTCAAAATCTCCTCGCTTGCTTGTTCTAGCGCAAGTCTTTGCTGAATCTCTTCGCGTGCTTCATCAAAAGTCGGCTTCTTAACTTTATGAATTTTCTGCACTTGCAGAATAATTTTGCCAAGTGGGCTGTCAATCAGTTCGCTTGTTTCCCCCTCATTAAGGGCAAAGGCAATATCGGCTAAATTGTCATATAAAAAATCATCATGCGTATATGTGCCAAGTGCCGTATCTTCTTCTGTGCGTTTTAAGCTTTTAGCAATATCGGCAAAGCCGCGCCCTTCGGCCAACATGGCGGTGGCTTTATCCACTTCTTCTTCTGTTTCTAAAATAATTTGGTTAATATCGCGCGCCTCAGCTCTTATATAGTCATTCAACATGGCGATATATTCATTTTGTAGGGCGTCTTCATCAATCTCAATCGTGGTGGCAATTTTATCAGCGGTTAGCATTAAAATTGTTGCTGAACGGCGTTCTGGTTGGGTGAATATATTGGGGGCTTGCTCGTAAAAACGCTGTAAATCTTCATCGGACGGCTCGCCAACGGCTTCTATATTATCGGGTTGGAGCAAAATATAATCGGCCGTGCGGGTTTCTAGCAAATGATTATAGATAATTTTATTGAGGCTTTCTGGCACACGGAGCAAATTATCCAAAGCATCTAATAATTGGCTACGGGTTTCATAGAGGCGGCGGTCGCGGACAAACATTTTTTCAGTCAGCCCATTGCTTTGTAAGAGGCGGCGGAAAGTTGGCTTGTCAAATTGCCCGCTTGGGCCGGCAAAATCAGGGTCATTTTTAATATATTCGGCAATAACATCATTGCTAACCGCCAAACCTATATTATTGCTTACTTCGTCAAGGGTTGCTTTGGCAATCATATTGGTGAGAATTTGCCTATCTAGCCCAAGCGCGCGGCCTTGTTCGGCCGTTAGCGGCTCATTCACCTCTCGCGATAAGATATTGAGGTTTTGGATAAAGCGATAGCGAAATTCACTGGTGGAAATATCTTGCTTGCCGACAGAGGCGATTGTCCCACGGCTAAAACCTGTGAAAACATCGGCAATGCCCCACGCAATAAAGGCTACAACGAGGATAGCAATAAGCAAAAGGCCAAAAAAACCGCCTAGATATTTTTTAACTTTATTCAACATGGGCTTGCCATTATTTCACATATTCATTCATATATCGGCATATCATAGGCAAAAGCGCACATAAAACAAGCCCCTGATATAAGCAAGTTATGATATTGTTTTATAGGTGCAATAGGGTTAAAAGAAAGCACAATCAATGGTAGAATATAGCGCATGCAGGCGCAATAATAAAGCCAGAGCATAGATGAGAGGACAGAAAATGAAAGCAAAGCAGCTCCGCCCTTTTATTATTGGGAATTGGAAAATGCATGGCACGCAAAGGGCTTTGCGGCGGCTAGATACGCTTGCGGCGGGACTTGCAAAGCAAAATAATAAAGCAAATAATGCAAAGCCTAGAAAAGTCGATATTATGATTTGTCCGCCCGCAACCTTGCTTTTATCTATGGCAGGGCAACTTAAAGCCGCGCAAGATGCAGGGCAACAGATTATGCTAGGCGGGCAGGATTGCCATGCCGAAGCGAGCGGGGCGCATACGGGCGATATAAGCGCGCCGCAGTTGCGTGATGCAGGCGCAAAGGCAAGCCTTATCGGTCATTCTGAAAGGCGCACCGATTATAATGAGACAAATAAACAGGTGCAGGCGAAAGCGGCGGCCGCCCATGCGGCTGGTCTTATGGCGATTATTTGCATTGGCGAGACCTTAAAAGAACGCCGCGCCAAAGCCACTTTACCTGTCATTGGCAAGCAATTACGCGAGTCCGTGCCGCAAGATAAGCCGAAAGATAATAGGCTGATAACCGCTAAAAATACCGTTATTGCCTATGAACCCGTTTGGGCGATTGGCACGGGGCTAACGCCTACGGGCGAGCAAATCGCTGCCGTCCATGCGCATATTCGCAAAGCCCTGATACGGCGTTTTGGGGCGGAAGGGGAGCGGATACGGATTCTATATGGCGGTTCGGTGAAACCAAGCAATGCCGCCCAATTATTAGCCATTCCCCATGTGAATGGGGCGCTTGTTGGCGGGGCAAGTTTGCAGGCGGGCGAATTTCTAAAAATTATTGCGGCGGCACGGGAAATAGGCTAGATTGCCGCGCACAGTTTGCAAAAGCCTAACCATAGGCAGTGAGAAATAGGGCAGATAAAAGCGGATAAGGTAGATTATGAGCGAGACATTATTAGCCATTCATTTAATTGTCATTTTGGCAATGATTATATTAGTGCTGTTGCAACGCTCCGAAGGCGGGGCGTTAGGCATTGGTGGCGGGCAGGGTGGCGGCCTCTTTTCAGGCCGCGGCGTCGCAGATACATTGACAAAAATTACAGCCATTTTGGCGGTTGGCTTTTTCCTAACAAGCATCGGCTTGACAGTGCTAGGCTCAATAGAAAGCAGGGATTCATTGCTAGACGATATTGACGATAGCGCCCCCGCAGGCGTGATTGAAGCCCCCGCTCCCATTTTGCCACCCCTTGACCTTGACGCAAGCCCCGAACTCCCACCTTTATCTGCTCAATAATAAAGCGCATATTGACCCACAACCCATTGCAATCCATACGGGAATATGGTTGCGCGCCTAACGCAAATATGGATAAGACAAGCTTACACCTTGTTAGACCACTCTCCAAGCACCCGAAATTTATTTTTAGTTTTAGGTATTTTTTTCATCCTAAATTTAGGAGGGTATCCTTTTTCCCAAGGGGTATATTTTTTCTTTATTAGCCATTCTTTAATTTTATGGTGTCTCAACTCAGGGCATGATTTCCAAAAAGACTTTGTAATCTCAATTTTGATAGGCTTGTTGGATTTAGGAAGATATAAATAAATAGTTTTTATTTTTTTTGAGAAGTATTTTTTATTATCTCTATCAGCTTTGCGTATTCTAAATCCATATGTGAGTTTATCCTCCTCCCCAGTTTCGGG
>JAPPQG010000017.1 GCA_028816945.1 Alphaproteobacteria bacterium | reverse complement strand
TGTCTTTCACGAGTAAATTGCACACGAGTGTGTTGCGCACGAGTGTGTTGCGCACGAGTGCGTTGCACACGAGTGTGTTATTTAGGGTTAAGCATATTGCTAATCACTTGCTGTGCTTCAGGCGCGTGCCAATCTACTTCACCTACTAGGCGGGCAATTTCGCGTCCCTTTTTATCAATCAATAGGCTTGTTGGCAGACCATAAACACTCAAAGCGTGGGCGGTTTTATTTTCAGGGTCATGGTAAAAGGTCAAATTTTTAATTTGCAATTTTTGCAAAAAAGCCTTTGGTTCATCCGCTTTGCCACGGTCTAGGCTGACGGCTAGCACTGTGAAAGGGGCTTTTGCAAAATGTGCTTGCAAGGCATTGAGAGAGGGCATTTCCGCCCGACAAGGCGCACACCAGCTCGCCCAATAATTAAGCAAAATCACGCGGCCTTGAAAATCCTGCAAATTGACTTGCCCGCCCGTTTCTGTATAAAAAGCAAGCACAGGCAGGTCTTTTGGCTTATCATGGATGACGAGATTGGCTAATGCCTCTTTTGCTTCTATTTGCTCTGCCAAAATAGGGCTATTTGTGATAAGAAGCAAAAAAAGAGCCGAACACAGGCCCAAACACATGCTATGCATGAAAGGCGGGCTTTGCCTAATAAGTATGCGTGTTGCGGTCATTATGGTATTTAAGAATTGGTTTATCATCTGTTATATTGGGGTTAATAGGAGTCTCTAATGGCACATAAAATATGGGGTGGGCGGTTTAATGTCGGGCCTGATAAAATTATGGAAGAGATAAATGCGTCCATTGATTTTGACAAGCGGCTTGCTTACCAAGATATTGCCTGCTCAAAAGCGCATTGTCAAATGTTAGTTGAGACGGGCATTATTACAGCCGCCGATGCAAAGCAAATTTTGGGCGGGCTAGATGAGATTGAAAAAGAGATTGAGGCGGGCCAATTTACCTTTTCAAAAACATTAGAAGATATTCATATGAATATAGAGGCGGGGCTTAGCGAACGCATTGGTGAGGCGGCAGGGCGGCTACATATTGCGCGCTCCCGCAACGACCAAATAGCAACTGATTTGCGCCTTTATATCCGCGCAAGCATTGATGAAATGGACGCGCAATTAGCAAAATTGCAGCTTATATTAGCACGCCAAGCGGCCGACCATGCCGCAACGCTTATGCCCGGCTTTACCCATTTGCAAATTGCCCAACCGATAAGTTACGGCCATTATTTGCTGGCCTATGTGGAAATGTTTGCCCGCGACCGCGCTCGTTTTGGTGATGCGCGCAAGCGCGTCAATGAATCCCCATTGGGTGCGGCGGCACTTGCTGGCACATCTTTCCCCATCGATAGGCAAAAAACAGCCGCAACATTAGGCTTTGAACGGGTTATGGCGAATTCCATTGATAGTGTGTCAGACCGCGACTTTGTGCTAGAAAGTTTGAATTGTGCGGCTATGACAGCCATGCATTTATCGCGGCTGGGGGAAGAAATTATCCTCTTTGCAACGCCCCAATTTGGCTTTTTCAAATTGCCCGATAATTATTCTACGGGGTCATCGATTATGCCACAAAAGCGCAACCCAGATGCGGCCGAATTGATACGCGCCAAAACAGGGCGGATTATTGCAAGCCTTATCGGTCTGTTTATTGTGATGAAAGCCCTGCCGCTTGCCTATGCCAAAGACATGCAAGAAGATAAAGAAGGGCTATTTGATGCTTTTGATAATTTATCCCTCTGCCTTTCGGCAATGGCCGGCCAAATGGCGCATATTGTGCCAGATAAGGAAAAAATGCGGGCCGCGGCGGGCGCACAATTTTCAACAGCGACAGAGTTAGCCGATTGGCTTGTGCGGGAAGCGGGGCTGACATTTCGCGAAGCGCACCATATTACAGGCCGTCTTGTGGCAAAAGCAGAGAGCCGCGCGTGCGCTTTGCATGAATTATCGCTTGCCGATATGCAGGCTGAAAATAGCCATATTACAGAATCTGTTTATCAATTTTTAGATCCCGCACATGCTGTTGCAAGCCGCACAAGTTTTGGTGGCACAGCACCGCAAAATGTCAAACAGGCCGCCGAAGCTTGGCTCGACCGCTTACAAAAGACAGGCACAAAAACATGACACGCCTAACTTTCAAACTGTCCCATATCAATAGGCTGAAACATTATATGTTGAAACATTATATGTTGAAACAAGACAGGCCAAAACATTATATGTCGAAACATTACATGTTGAGACATTACATGTTGAGACATTATATGCTGGTTTTTATGCTATGCGTGCTTATGCTAGCCCCTGCTTGCGGGCGGCGCGGCGATTTACATTTGCCGCCTGAAAAGCAAAGTGAATCTAATTTGCCCGCACCCGCAACGCCTATTAACACGAGACATTAAACAGCAGGCCCATGCATTATTTCACACAAAAAAACGGGCAATTATTTGCCGAACAGGTTGCGATTGCTACATTGGCGCAAGCCATTGGCACGCCCTTTTATTGCTATTCGGCCGCCACTTTACGCCATTCTTATCGGCTCTTTGCAAAAGCCTTACAAAGCCTTGACGCAACAATTTGCTATTCAGTGAAAGCCAATGCAAATTTGAGCGTCTTAACTGTGCTTGCCACAGAGGGCGCGGGCGCGGATATTGTCTCAGAAGGCGAATTGCGCCGTGCTTTGGCGGCAGGCATTGCGCCTGAAAAAATTGTTTTTTCAGGGATTGGCAAAACCGCAACAGAAATTATTGCCGCCTTACAAGCAGATATTGCTTTTTTTAATGTTGAAAGTGCGGCTGAACTCGTCCTTATTTCTCAACTTGCCGAACAGGAAAATAAAACCGCCCGTATAGCTGTGCGGGTTAATCCCGATATTGACGCTGGCACGCATGCAAAAATTACCACAGGCAAAGCAGAAACAAAATTCGGCATTGCATGGGAAGACGCAGAAGCCATTTTTGCGCAAGCCGCCGCTTTGCCAAATATCACCGCATGCGGGCTTGATATTCATATTGGCAGTCAAATTACCGACCTCGCCCCCTTTCGCGCGGCTTTTGATAAAACCCGCGCCTTGCTGATTCAATTACGCAAGCAGGGGCATAAAATTGACTATTTAGATTTAGGCGGCGGGCTTGGCGTGGCTTATGAAAATGCGGAACAGGCAACAGAGGCTAGTCATACACCCACACCGCAAGACTATGCGGCGCTTATTGCTGAACAATTTGGCGATATGGGCTGTCATATTTTTATTGAGCCGGGGCGGGTGATTGCGGGCCATGCGGGCATTTTGGTGACATCGGTTATTCGCACAAAAAAGAGCAAAGCGCGCAATTTTATTATTGTCGATGCGGCGATGACAGAGTTGCTCCGCCCTGCCCTTTATGGTGCTTATCATCATATTGCCCCCATTAACAGTCCAACAAAAACGGATAAAGGGGCTGAATTGGTTTGGGATATTGTTGGGCCTGTGTGTGAAACAAGTGATTTTTTAGGTCTTGACCGCCGTCTCATAGAGCCACAAGCGGGCGATTTATTCGCCATTTTCACGGCGGGTGCTTATGGGGCAGTGCTTGGCTCAGACTATAATAGCCGTTTGCGCGCGCCAGAAATAATTGTCGATGGCGCACAATATGCACTCACCCGCCCCCGCCCCACTTATGATGCGCTTTTAGCACAAGAAACCATAGCCCATTGGTTGCCAAAACCCACACGGAAAAAATAAACCAAAAGCACGCCATGCATATTGTCTCTTTTGAAAATGTTGAATTAGCCTATGGCGACAGCCCGCCCATTTTACGCGATATCAATTTTACATTAAGACAAGGCTCTTTTCACTTTCTAACAGGCTCATCAGGGGCAGGCAAAACATCGCTTTTGCGGATTATTTTTCTTGCCAAGCGGCCAACAAAAGGGCGGGTTTTATTATTTGGCGACCATATTGACACTTTGCCACGGCGCGCTTTGTCAAATATAAGACGCAAAATTGGGGTTGTTTTCCAAGAATTTCGCCTCTTGGAGCATTTAAGCATTTATGAAAATACCGCTTTGCCTTTGCGGGTGACGGGACAAAAAGAAGCGCATTATCGCGCCAATGTGTTGGAATTATTAGATTGGGTGGGGCTAGGTCATTGCCTTGATGCAACCCCTTCTACTTTGTCAGGTGGCGAGCAGCAACGCGCCGCTATTGCCCGTGCCGTTGTCAGCCAACCGCAAATTATTATTGCCGATGAGCCAACAGGAAATGTCGATACACAAATGGGCAAGCGGTTGATGCGGCTTTTTATTGAACTCAATAAGCTTGGCACAACCATACTCATTGCTACCCATGACCAGCATTTATGGCAAGCGTTTGATTATCCGCGCCTGCACCTTGAAGCAGGAACTCTATCCCGCAAACCAGTAGCAAAAGGAAATGAGAAAGGGAGGAAAAATGAGAAAGGGAGGAAAAATGAGGAAGGGAGAGAAAATGAGGAAGGGAGGGAAAATGAAAATGAGCAGACAAACAAAGCCGATGAAATACAGGTACAGCAAGGCGAAACAAATATAAAGGCAGGATAATATGTTTAAGCAAAAACAAATTAAATTATTGCAAAGTGCAAGCATATTACCAAAGGGAAGTATTATTGGTCCGGCCCTTATTATGGTCACAGCCATTATGTGTTTTCTAGCCTGCCTGACAGTTGGCGCAAGTTTGATTAGCAATAATGTCTCACAACGTTGGCTCACCCAAGCCAGTAGCGCGCTTACTGTGCAAATTATCGACCATAATCGGCAAACAGCAAGCGAACAATTACCAGCCGTGCTAAAAACCCTCCAACAAACACCCGGCGTCCATTATGCAGAAATTTTGCCCGAAGCAACAATGATTGCCCTGTTAGAGCCTTGGCTTGGCACAGGCAATGTCAGCCAAGATTTACCCTTGCCAATTTTAATCAATCTTGTGCCAGACCCTGCAACGCCATTAAATATAGAATTGTTAAACATTGCCTTAAAAACTGTCGCACCCGGTACAAAACTAGATACGCATGGCCGTTGGCGACACGCATTAGAGCAAACCATAAATGTCTTGCGTCTATTGAGTGGTTTTATTTTACTTTTAGTTGTGCTTGCCGCGGCCACAGTTATTATTTTTGCCACCCGTGCCGCATGTGCCGCCAATCGAGACATATTAGATGTGTTATATTTAGCCGGCGCCTATGATGATTATATTGCCCGCCAATTTGAACTCCATTTCCTAAAACTTGCCTTTTGGGCGGGTTTTATGGGCTATTTTATAGCTATATGTGCCTTTTTATTAGTCAAAGATTTGCTGCCAAATGTTTTGGATTTTGTCTTTTATATTAAATTAGCAACTGTGCCAATTATTGCTATAATAATGACATGGGCGCTGACCCGCCATTATGTCATGGCGACAATACGCCGATTAGAAATTACGCTCTAAATTA
>JAPPQG010000086.1 GCA_028816945.1 Alphaproteobacteria bacterium | reverse complement strand
CCCATTTGGCGGTCATAGCCTTTTTGCGCAAGCCAATGGGTTGCTTGCGGTGTGAGTTCAATAATCACATTGCGGTCAGCAAGCTGGGCTTCTAATTGCAATACGAATTTCTCAACCACACGGGCGACAATCGCGGGTGGTAAATTATCAAACGGCACAATCGCATCTAATCGGTTGCGAAATTCGGGCGCAAACATTTTTTTAATCGCCTCCTCATCATCGCCCTGCCGTTCGCCACGCCCAAAACCCATAGGTGCTTTTGCAAGTTCAGCGGCACCTGCATTAGTCGTCATAACCAAAATAACATTACGGAAATCAACTTTACGGCCATTCGCATCGGTTAGCGCGCCATTATCCATGACTTGCAATAAAACATTGAATAAATCGGGGTGAGCTTTCTCGACCTCATCTAGCAATAAGACACAATGCGGATGTTGGTCGACACCATCGGTTAAAAGCCCGCCTTGATCATAGCCAACATAGCCCGGGGGCGCGCCCAACAAACGAGAGACTGTATGGCGTTCCATATATTCAGACATATCAAAGCGCAATAATTCGACGCCCATAATGCTTGCTAATTGGCGGGCTACTTCGGTTTTGCCAACGCCTGTTGGGCCAGAGAATAAATAACAGCCAATCGGCTTATTTTCCTCCCGCAAGCCCGCACGCGATAATTTAATGGCCGCCGCCAATGCCTCAATAGCCGCATCTTGGCCAAAGACAACGCGCTTTAAGCCCATATCTAAATCGCGCAATTTCTCCTCATCATTTTTGGAAACGGTTTTTGCAGGAATGCGTGCCATTGTCGCGATTGTGTTTTCAACATCACGCACAGTAATTGTCTTTTTGCGTTTAGAACTAGGCAAGAGCATTTGCGAAGCGCCTACTTCGTCAATAACATCAATTGCTTTGTCGGGCAATTTGCGGTCATTCATATAGCGGGCGGATAATTCCACAGCCGATTTAATCGCCTCATTTGTGTAGCGGATTTGGTGGAAGTCTTCAAAATAAGGTTTGAGACCACGCAAAATTTTAATCGTATCGCCAACATTCGGCTCATTAATGTCAATTTTTTGAAAACGCCGCGCCAAGGCCCTATCTTTTTCAAAGTGCTGGCGGAATTCTTTATAAGTTGTCGAGCCAATGCAGCGCAAGCCGCCACTTTGCAAGGCAGGTTTTAGCAGATTAGACGCATCTAATGCACCGCCCGAAGTGGCGCCTGCGCCTATCACTGTATGTATCTCATCAATGAATAAAATGGCTTCGGGCAAATCTTCCAATTCGCTCATAACCTGTTTGACGCGCTCTTCAAAATCGCCCCGATAACGTGTGCCTGCCAATAATGCCCCCATATCGAGCGCATAAATGACATTATCTGTCAAAACATTGGGGACATTTTCCTCAATAATTTTCCGTGCAAGACCTTCGGCAATGGCCGTTTTGCCAACCCCCGGATCGCCAACCAAAAGCGGATTATTTTTATTACGGCGGCATAAAATTTGAATTGTGCGGTCAATTTCACGCGCCCGCCCAATAAGCGGATCGACTTTCCCATCGCGTGCCTTGTCATTCAAATTGATACAATAGGCCGCTAATGCAGATTCGCCTGATTGGCGTATCGAATCCATATCTTCATCATGGACGCCGCGCACAGGACGCGATTCACTCATGCCCGGGGTTTTGGCAACCCCATGAGAAATAAAATTAACCGCATCATAACGCGTCATGTCTTGTTCTTGCAGAAAATAAGCCGCATGGCTTTCGCGTTCAGCAAATAGGGCAACTAATACATTTGCACCTGTTACTTCATCACGGCCAGAAGATTGCACATGAATAACCGCGCGTTGGATGACGCGTTGAAAGCCTGCTGTTGGTTTGCACTCGCCCGCTTCTTCGGTAATCAAGCCGCCCAATTCTTTATCAATATAATGTGTCAATTTATCTTGCAGTATTTTTATATCGACCCCGCACGCTTCAATCACCGCGCGGGCGTCATTATCTTCGGTCAATGCTAAAAGCAAATGTTCTAATGTGGCAAACTCATGCTGGCGCGCATTGGCTAATTCCAATGCCGCGCGCAAACCCTGTTCAAGACCTTTTGAAAATGCTGACATAATATAATCCGTTCCTAATCCGACTCAATCTACTGCTTCAATCTACTGTTCCAATCTACTGTTCCAATCTACTGGCTCATTCCTTTTCCATAGTGCATTGCAATGGGTGCTGGTGTTCCCGTGCTAAATCCATAACTTGGGTAACTTTAGTTTCTGCAACTTCATAAGTAAAGACGCCACAAATACCGAGACCATTTTGATGAACATGTAGCATAATTTGTGTTGCTTCCTCTATACTCTTGTTAAAAAAACGCTGCAATATGTAAACAACAAATTCCATTGGTGTATAATCGTCATTCAAAATAATCACCTTATAGAGGGGTGGCTTTTGGGTTGTGCGTTTGGTGCGGGTTAGCACACCTGTCTCACTATCAGGATTGCCCTGATTTCCGCCCTTTTTAGGGGTCGCTAGACGCACGACACGCATGGAAAAATATCTACTCATTGCAACATTTTTGCCGCATTTTCTGCAAATTTCAAGTATTTACAACCGCTAAATGAACGCATGATATATGACTATAATATAGCACATGACTATAACCTGACACAGGGCTATAATTGGGGCAATCCAAGCCAATCAAGAATATAATTCTGCGATTCGTTTTTTACTGCCTTTTTGTTTTTATCAGCTTATGGTGCATGTATGCAAGGCTTAAAAGAAAAACCTATATTGCTTACGGGCGCCGCAGGCGGTATCGGGCGGGCTATTGCCAAACGGCTACACATGGCACAATGCCGACTCATTCTAGCCGAAAAGACAGATGAATTGGCCGCCCAAGCACGCCAATATTTGCTCCCCAATGCCCCCGATGCCACCAATGAGGCAAAAATTGTCTCACTTGCAGGCGATATTAGCCAACCAGAAATAGCCGCCCATATTGTGCAGCAAGCCGAAGCCGCATTTGGCGGGCTTTATGGGCTTGTCAATAATGCTGCTATTTTGGAGGCAAAGGATGGGGGCATAGCAGCAACAGATTATCAAACATGGCAAACAACACTTAATATGAATCTAACAAGCGTTTATTTAATGTGCCACCATGCCCTGCCCGCCCTTAAACGTTACGCCAGCTCTTATGGTGGAAGTGCCATTATCAATATGTCATCTATTACCGCGCACCGCGGCTCAGCACAAGCGCAAATTGCTTATACGACCGCCAAAGGTGGTGTAGAAGCATTAACACGAGAAATTGCCATTGCCCATGCGCGTGATAATATACGGGCGAATTGTGTTGCCGCTGGGCCGGTTAAAACAGCACGCACCGCACATTATTTTGACACAGATGAGAAATGGCATATGCGCCGCCGCCATATTCCTATGGGACGGCTTGGCAAGCCAGAAGAAATTGCTGCCCTTGTTGCCTTTTTGTTAAGCGAAGAGGCAAATTATATGACAGGGGCGTCTTATTTAGCCGATGGCGGGATTGCCAATGCCTATCTTGTCGATGATAAAAAGGGGAGCGATACGCCCTAATTTAATTTAGAATAACCTAATTTAGAGTGACTTAATTTATAATGACTCAATTTAGAGTGACTTAATTTAGAATGATTGGGGAAAGAATCTCTTATGACAATATCGATATTAAAAACAAAAGACGCATTGCAGGCACAAATAAGCCAATGGCGCGGGGACGGTTTGCAGCTTGGCCTTGTGCCAACCATGGGGGCTTTGCATGACGGGCATTTAGCATTGGTTGAACAAATTGCCCCGCATGTGGATCAAACCATTGTTGCTATTTTTGTTAATCCGCGCCAATTTGCCGAAGGTGAGGATTTTGATATTTATCCGCGCCAGCTCGATGAAGATGCAAACAAAATTGCCGCGCAAGCCGCCAAAACACCCAATCACGCAAAGCCCGTTATTTACGCCCCTGACATAATAGACATATATCCGCCCAATTTTGCGACTTATTTGCGTATGGAAGGGGCGGCTTTGGGGCTAGAAAGCGACACCCGCCCGCATTTTTTTGACGGCATGGCGCTTTTTGTTCTTAAATTATTTTTGCAATGCCAGCCCGATGTTACGATTTTTGGGGAAAAAGATTACCAGCAACTCCTTGTGGTGCGCCGCATGATTGCTGATTTGGATTTGCCGATTAAACTCATTGCCGCGCCCACTGTGCGGGAGGCAGATGGGCTTGCTTTATCCTCCCGCAATGTCCGCCTCTCCCCCGCGCAACGCAAAATAGCCAGCCAGCTTAATCTTGTGCTTGCCGAACTTGCAAAGGGGGCAAGTCATATCGTTCAGGCAGGGCGAACGGCTCATGTAGATCAAGCAGCTCAGGTGGATAGGGAACTTGCTGAAATTGTGGATGTAGAATTTGCCGAAATTGCGAATATGGAATTTGCCGAAATTGTGGATACAGCATTTGCGGAAATTGAGGCAGACGGGAAGTCGGCACTGCTTGCGGCGGGTTTTGAGCGTGTCGATTATCTAGCCGTGCGCGATGCGCAAACCCTTCTACCACCCTCAGTAAATAGTAAAGCATTGCGGGTTTTAGCGGCCGCTCATCTTGGCACAGTGCGTTTAATTGATAATCTGCCTGTCATTCTATCGGATAGTGACAAATAGCAGAAAGAGTCTTAATCAAAGAGCCTTAATCAAAGAGTCTTAATCAAAACTTACAGCAGACCAAGTGCCGCCAATTCAGCGCGCATATCGGGGGGCAATTCATCGCTCCCTTTTATCGGTGGTGGTAAATCTTCGGGGGCATCGGCAGACGGCAAATAACGCCAACCCTGAAAGGGGCGCCGCGCTTGCGGGCGGGTTAAAACAAGTTTTGGGTGCAAAATAATATGACAATGCCTTGTGCCTGTTTTATCGGTGACAGATTCAATATCGGTAATGCGTTGGCGGGCGCGGATTTGCCGTTTAATGACCCAATAGAGCGAGCCACCGTCAAGCAATTCGGCAACCCGTTTCGGGTGATTGCGGGCTATATGCACAAGGCGGCCATGGCGGGTTTGAATATTTTTTTGTCGTTCAGCAAGCGCGGCAATTTTATCTATCCCCGCCGCAAGTTTAATTAAATGTACTGTCATGGTTAAAGTTAGGGACGAAAAATATGCACGCTATTTGTAGCCGTAAAGGGCGCGTAAAAGCCACCTCCTAATGCGCCGCCTAAAATATAAAAACCGCTTGGCAGGGCGGCATAGCCTGCATGGTGGCGCGCTTGCGGTAAGGAGGCGGCGCGCCGCCATTGTTTTGTATCTTGTTTTGCACCTTTTGTCATATCAAGCACATAATGTTCATCAACTGTTTTCGGTGGTGATAGACGATAGCCACCTACAACATGGAGCTGGTCGTCAAGCATGCCAATGGCCGCGCCACTACGCGGGGCAGGCAAGTCGGGTGCCTTCTG
>JAPPQG010000048.1 GCA_028816945.1 Alphaproteobacteria bacterium | reverse complement strand
ACGACCAGCGGCGACTTCTTCTAGCAGATTAACATTTGTTGCTGCCACGACGCGTGTGCTAACTTTGCGCGTCTTTGTATCACCAACGCGTTCAATTTCTTTTTTCTTGCAAAGCGCCAACAATTTGCCCTGCACCGCAAGGCTAATCGCACCAATTTCATCCAAAAATAAAACCCCACCATCGGCGCGCTCAAAACGGCCTTTGCGGGAGGAAATAGCCCCCGTATAAGCGCCTTTTTCAACACCGAATAATTCGGGTTCAATAAGGGCTTCGGGGATGGCCGCACAATTAACAGCAATAAAGGGCTTTTCGGCGCGGTCCGATAATTTGTGGAGTTTTTTGGCAAAAACTTCTTTGCCGACCCCACTATTGCCAAGAAATAAAACAGTGGCATCGGTTTTCGCAACTTTACGGATTTTGCTAAATGCAAATTGAAAGCCCGGCGAAATGCCAACAAAATTTTCATCCGTCATAGATTGTAAGCGGCTATCTTTTAAGGGCATAACGGCTTTTTTGCTTGCCGCTTTGGCTTCTTTTTTTGCATGTTTTTTCGTAGGGGGCGCTGGGTTTTTATCTGTATTTGCTCCATTATCAGCAAGTTTGCTGAGCTGGGGCTGTAATATTGTCATTTCTTCAATAACATCATCCCATAATTCAGCCTTTTGGCCGACAATGAGGCAGTTTTTATATCCTTGCGCGCGGCATTCAACTTCCTTAAAAATAATTTGTCGGCCAATAAAAACCGAAGCATAACCGCTTGCATAGCCAATTTGAAACCAACAAACAGGATCCGGCCCAATATCAAAAAAGCGCAAATGCGCATCATCTTCAATACTATCATACCAAATATATTCGGCATAAAATTTACCCTTGCTCACATCGACATCAAATTCTTTACATTTGGCAAGCGTGATACCAAGCAGGGCATGCATTTGCGGGCCAACGGAAAAAGCATCAAATAAATCATCTTTACTGCGTACCCGTGCGGCCATTTCTGCATCTAGCGAGCCTGCTGTATAGCCTGTGCGCATTAAAACCGCTTTTGTTAAACTTTCCCCGCATTGTTCAATCATATTTCGGCGCATCACCCCAAAGGCGCGGTTATGGAGCAGAAACATGCGCCGTTTATCCAACCATATATGTCCTTTATCAGGTGAGAATTTAATGCGTTCAGACAAATCCCAAACATTTGGCTGGGCGGTATTTTTTTGATAATCAGTATCCAGCAATTCCCGTCCCGAAGTCTTTTGATAGACGGTTGTTTGGCTGTTTTTGTCGGCATTCGTCATAACATATCCTATGGTTTAATTGTTTTATGGTTCAATTTATCTCAATCATCCCTTTATTTAATCATTTAGTCAATAGGTTGGTCACATTATTTATCAAATGATTAAACTTTATCTGCTGATTATCCGCCCATTGCGCGCTTTATTTTATTGTGTGCGTGGAGCTGCCAATTAAAGGGTTATCTGTTTTTTATAATTGATTGATAAATAAGAATAAATTGAATTAACAGAGGAATATAGAAGGGCAAAACGCATACATGGCACAATTATTGCGTAATAGCATGAGGGAGTCTATGTAAATGCGCATAGAACATATTTGAAATAGAATATATTTGAATGAGGACATTATATTGGAAGAGGACTCGGGGGTTTTGGAGCAGATAAAGGCTTTATGCCGCACACAATGG
Source organism: Alphaproteobacteria bacterium (assembly GCA_028816945.1). GTDB lineage: Bacteria > Pseudomonadota > Alphaproteobacteria > RS24 > RS24 > JAPPQG01. The sequence continues at coordinate 12,997 of JAPPQG010000048.1, read as the reverse complement.
CGATATTTATTTACCTGTCTAGCGGTGGCTGGGCTTGTTTTGGCGTGTGAAGCACCTTTGGATATGCAGGCTGTTGAAGAACAGCGCAAAACGCCAATAAGGAAATTAGACGCTTTCCAAGATGTGCTTACCACCACACAAGGCCATGCGATTTTTGTTGGTGGCAGTGGGGTTGTCGTCGAATTCCTACCCCCCGATAGAACACAGGGTTTAGAGGAAGTAAGGGAGATTGTACGCGCTCAGATTGGCGAAATTGGGCAATGGCCGAATTTAATCAGTATTACCCAATGCGCGGATCAATCTATTTTTGCACTTGGTCTCGATGGCTCTTTATGGGTGCGCAAACAATTAGGCCAATGGGTTGATATGAAAATTGATACACAGGAAACAGTGCAAGATTTAACCTGTGCGCAAAATAATCAATTATGGGTTGCGGCTGGTTTCGGCACGCTTTTACATAGTTTGGATGGCGGACAAAATTGGCAGCGTTTTTCACTAGAAGATGATTTATTTCTCACCCATATTGACTTTCCAAATGATAATATTGGCTATGCGATTGGCGAATTTGGCACAGTTCTCAAAAGCACAGATGCGGGCAAAAGTTGGTCGAATTTGCGAAGCACAGCGGATGATTTTTATCCATTAGCCCTTTATTTTTTAGATACAAAAATGGGTTGGGTTGCGGGGCTTGATGGTGAGATTTTTATCACCCGCGATGGCGCGCAAAATTGGCACAAGCAAGAAACCGCAACCCATGCGCCAATATATAAAATCCGTAAAATTGGCGAACATATTTTTGCTGTCGGCAATTATGGGACAATTTTAGAATATAATGGGCGGCGCTGGCAGTCGGCAGACCATATCCAGCTTGGCTCGTCGGGTTATTTGCGGGCTTTGGCGGGCGATAAAGATAGTTTATTTATTGGCGGGCAAGCCCTTGCTAAACGCATTCATTTATCATCCTCTTTATCTGCCGCAAATATGGCAAAAAATAATTAACGGGTGGCCAAGTGAATAGACTATCTCAATTTTTAATTGCCCTAGAACGAAGCCTCTTCGCTCATCCGCGTGTGACTTTGGCGGCTATTTTGGCTTGCACGATATTTTTTGCTTTGCAAGTCCCCGCCCTCAAAATGTATTCAGAATTTGCTGACCTTTTGCCACAAAAACACGCTTATATTAAATTGCATAATGAGATTCGCGATAGTTTCGGCGGGGCAAATAATGTCATTATGGCGATTGAGGTGGAAGAGGGGGATATTTTTACCAATGAAACATTAGCCCTGATTGAACGCATTACCCAATCGGTCGATAGTCTGCCAAGCATTAACCATAATCTTGTCACCAGCCTAACCCATAGGACGACCCGCAAAGTATGGCTGACCTCAGAGGGCGATGTTAATTCTGAACCCTATTATGACCCGCTTAAAGCCTATTATACAGATGCTGAATTAGCGCAAATGCGCAACGATGTGCTTGCCAATCCCCGCGTCTATGGTTTGCTCGTCTCCCCTGACTTAAAAGCCGCCATGGTGAAAGGCACATTAAATGAAGGACGGCTTAATTATCCCGAAGTTTTTGCCAAAATAAGGGAAATATTGACCGAAATGCGACAAGTCGAAGGGGTTAAAATACATTCCGCCGGCCAACCCGTGCTTATTGGTTGGGTGCATTCTTATACGCTTGAAGTGATACAAATATTTTTACTCACCGCGGCCATTTTATTGCTGATTTTGATTATCTATTTCCGCCGTTTTTACGCCATTATTGTGCCTTTGATTGGGATTACCATTTCTAGCATTTGGGGATTGGGCGTTATTTCCCTATTAGGCTATAATCTCGATCCATTAACCATGGAGATTCCATTTTTAATATCGGCGCGCGCCTTATCACATGGCATACAATTAGTGCAACGCTATAATGACGAAACAGAAACAGCTGAGACAAGCGCGCTTGCCGCAAGGCGCACTTTTGAAGGCCTGTTTCGGCCGGGCTCACTCGGTGTCGTCTCAGATGCAACAGGCATTTTTCTCATTTCACTTGGCTCCATTCCCATCAATACGAAACTTGCCCATTATGCCTCTATCTGGGCTTTATGTGTGATTATAACAGTCTTAATTGCTGTGCCGCTTATTTTAAGCCTCTTGCCAAAGCAAAAGACATTTGACAATCGCCATAACCCGATTATGCATTTAATGGGGCGTATCGGGGCGGGACTGATTAAGCCTCGCTATGCGATTATTATTTTGGTGAGCGTTTTTGCTTGTTCGCTTATTGGCGGGGGTGCGTTTGCGTCGCGTGTGCAAATTGGTGAGTCTGAGCCGGGCTCCCCAATTTTATATAAAGACCATGATTATAACCGTTCAGCAAAAGCGATAAATGCGCTTTTCCCCGGCTCGGAAGAATTGATTATTGTTGCCCGCACAGAAGAAAAAGGCGGTATGAAACGCCCCGAAGTCTTAAATGCGATAAAATCCCTGCAAGCCTATATGTTAAATGATCCCGTTGTTGGCGGTGTCAAAGCGTTGCCGTCTCTTGTCGAGCAGGTCAATCGGCTTATTCATTCCGATGACCCAAGATGGCTGCATATACCCGAAGACCCTGCCTATATTGGTGGTTTGCTCTTTACCTATATGGCGTCAAGCCCTGTGCCCGGCGCACTCAAAGAATTTATTTCGTCAGATGAGGATGAAGCAAGCATTGTTTTTTATTATAAAGACCATGAAGGAAAAACCATTCGCCGCGCCTTTCATATGCTTAACACATGGATTAACGACCCTGCCAATCAAGTAGATGGGTTAAAATTTGAATTGGCCGGCGGCATTATTGGGGTCACAGCGGCGGGCAATGAGGCGGCTTATGAGACAAATTTAATTGTTTTGCCGCTTGTGCTTATTTTAATTTTCCTATTTGTCACAATGTTTTATTGGACTTTCCATTCTGGCTTTTTAATGTTGCTTGCGATGACATTTGCGGCAACGCTGACTTATGCCTATATGGGATTTGCTGAAATTGGCATTAACACAAATACTGTGCCTATTATTGCCATTGGTATTGGTGTGGGCATTGATTATTCGATTTATATGATGGACCGCATTCGCGAAGTCACAGCGCGCAATGGCAATGATTTAGACCATGCGATTATGTCGGCTTTGCGCTCTGCTGGGCTGGCAATTTGTTTTACAGCTTTTACTTTGGTTTGCGGTGTCGTCATTTGGAAATTTGTATCTAGTCTGCGTTTTCAAGCAGATGCAGCTTTATTGCTTTGCGTTATGTTGGTTTTGAATGCCATTGCGGCCTTAATTTTAGTGCCGTCTTGGATAAGAATTTTCAAGCCAAGTTTTATTACCAAACAGAATATTGCGGCCTGAATGTGTTTTACATATGAAGCCTATGATGAGTGGATAATGAATTTGGGGATATTAGTGAAGGAGATGAAAATGAATAAATGGATTCACCATAAAATATACCGAAGCGTTTGGCTTGGTGTGATAAGTCTTATGATTTATCCACACTTAGTGCTGGCGCAGACGAGTGAATGGGATGTATCAGGCTTTATGGAAAATGTCTCACATTATCGAGATAATGTTGGCATGTCAAAAGCCCGCAATACAGTACAGTTAGAATTAAATAAAGATTTTGGAACAGTTGCTGGTCTGTCAAATTTTTCTGTCAATTTTATTTTCCGCGGCACTTATGATGCTGTCTATGATATAAATGATGAAGATTTTGGCAGTAAAGCAGGTGGGCCTGTCATGCTGGCTGGTCGAGGTGTGGATCCAGGCATACTTGGCCGTGACGCACCTGCTGTTGCTGCGCACTCTACCCCTTTTGGGGGATCGCTGATTGGTGGGCCCATAAGACCCGGCCCAAGTCCGCAATTTGGATTTGATACCGACGCCAATCCCAATGAAGGTTTGGCTATTTTAGGCGAAGCCCTACACGGGCAAACAGGCGTTGTGCTTGCTTATCCTGTGCGTCCCTGTAATGTGGATTCACGTGGCTGTATAGAAGATTATTTGGATTATTCAGAAAATGATTTGCGCTTTCCTGAATTTAACGACCATTTTGACTTTATCCGCGAACTTTATATTGATGGCACAGTGCCATTTGACGGTGGCGGCGAACTAGGCATACGGTTAGGCAAACAGCAAGTCGTTTGGGGGCGTACAGATTTATTCCGTGTGTTAGATGTGTTAAACCCTGTCGATTATTCACGCCATAACATATATGACGAATTAGAGGATATTCGTATTCCACAATGGATGCTTAATTTAGAGGCGCGTTTTGGCTCGGTTGGCCCTTTTGCTGATTTGAATTTTGCTGTTGTTTGGAATTTTGATGAATTCCGTCCCAATAGTTTAGGACAAGGTGGCTCGCCTTATTCTATTTTAGATGCTGGCTCTTTTTTCCGTGCCATGCATATGTGCTGGACATTGGGCTGTTCTGTTGGCAATTTTGCCGGCGGTGGTGTGACAACGGATTTTGGCCCAGGGCAAATCGGTATTCGCAAAGCAAATGTGCCAGATTGGAAATTTGACAATACCCAATATGGTCTAAAACTTGAAGGCGTGCTGAATGAAGTCGGCTTCTCGCTTAATTATATTGACTATATTTCGCAACTGCCAAGCCTACATGCGAATGCTTTCCCCGCCACAAATTCTTTTAATGGGGTGCGCCAAATATGGCCTTATTTGATTGCCTTTGATATAGAATTCCCGCGTATCCAACTTTATGGCGGCTCGCTTGATTTTTATGTCGATGCGATTCAATCAGCCGTTCGCATTGAGGCAGCCTATACGCAAGGCGAGGAATTTGCCGATACGACAAGCCCCGAACTTTATTCAACAAGTGATGTGTTCCGCTATGTTATCGGCGTCGATCAAAGCATCTTTTTACCCTTTGTGAAGTCGAATTCAGCCGCCCTTATTTCGGCGCAGATTTTCGGCCAACATATATTGGACCATAATTTAGAAGAAAGTGCAGGCAGTGCCGCGGGTGCGCCCGGCTTTACGAAAAGAGGCATGCCAGATTGGGAGGAGAATTGGACGGCAACTTTGCTGATTCGCCAACCTTTCAAAAATGGTTTGATAAATACACAGCTTATTATGGCGCATGATTTCAAAGCAGAAGCAAGCGTTGCCGCACCTTCTATTGAATTTTTGGTCAATGATAATTGGCGTATTGTTTTTGGGGGCAATTTCAAATTTGGCGAAGGGGCGCGTGAATTTGATGATTGTCGCACATGTAACCCATGGGGGCCATATACACAAGCTGCTGGCTTACATGAGAATCCCTTAATGGCAGGCTCAGTTGGTCTTGGCGGTTTTGAACCGCTTGGCCGCTTCCGCTCAGGCCCCATAGGCATGGCGCAAGCCGAAGATGAAATACAACTCACAGTTCGTTATCGCTTTTAATCTATAGGAGAATAATTATGACATTTGCTAATTTTCTAAAAACCATTCTCATCGGCCTGCTGGTCGCAAGCCCAGCCTTTGCCGATGCCATTGATGATGCTTTTTATCCATACACGAAATCTGTGCCAACGGCACCGGGCTTGCGTGTGGGGATGGTGATTGACTCATCTAATGTGGATCAATTTCGCAACATACTTGACCCTGCTATTGCCCAACATATTGCAGATGGTTGGACATCCATGCGGGTGGGTAAGACGACTTCTTTTGATTTGCACCCAAATTATGTTGCTGAGACGCGTAAAAGTTATGGACAAGTCTCGCTAGGTGAGACAGTCGGGGAGATAAATGGCTTTGTAGCTGGGCGTCCTTTCCCTGATGAGCCGTCGGCAAGCGACCCGCGGGCCGGCGAAAAACTCGCTTGGAATTATAAATATGGCTATAATTGGGGCGATAATGCTGCCATTTATCCATTTTATTGGAAATTTAGGGATATGAAATCGGGGAAATTGGAACGGACAATTAAGTTTAATTTCCACTTTTTGAACTTCAAACACCGTGTCAATCAAGACCCGAAACCTGAATTTGCCAATAATCCTGATGATAAATTCCGCGGCATTTATGTGCAGGTTTTAGAGCCATTTGACCTGAAAAATACGCAATTATTGATTTTTCGGTATGATAATGATTTAGAGCGCGATAATGCGTGGCTTTATCTAGGCTTTCAACGCCGTGTGCGCCGTTTGGCAACGGGACAGGTGACGGATAGTTTCCTCGGCACAGATTTAATGATTGAGGATTTTGAAGGCTATAATGGCCGCATTTCTGATATGAATTGGGAATATAAGGGGACACAAAATGTTATGTTGCCTTTTTATGACCATAATGCGCTTGCTTTGACAGAGGAGCATAAAGAGCGCGACGGTTATCAATTTGTTGATTTTGGCGGTCGTGGTAATTGCTATCCAGAGATTACATGGCAGTTGCGCAAAGCCTACATATTGGAAGCCCGCCCTGTTAATCCCAATCACCCAATCTCAAAGCGGATACATTATGTCGATGCGCAGACATTTACCCTGCCGCGCACACTCATTTATGACCGCAAAGGGGATTTGTGGAAATCATTTCAGATTGGGCAAGCCCATCCAGACAAGCATCATGCCGTAAATAAAGGCACAGGCGTGTCGATTGATGATTCTTTCACTATGATTGATGTGCAAGCCGACCATTGTACGACAGGTCAGTTTAAGGGGCAGGTGGATCCAAAACTCAACCCGCAGTCTAAATTTACTGTGCAGAATCTGAGGGCAACTGGTAGGTAGGCGTTTAGGTGGGAAGTATTGTCGGATGCTTCCCACCCCGCCAAGCGTTAATTGTTGCAATTTGGCACTGAAAATAAAAATTGTAGAGCCTCAATGCACGCCAATGGAAAAGGAACTGAAAAGAGCAAATACATAATGATATGATTAAATGAGCCGATTGTTGTAATAGCCCGCTTTGAGGGCGCATTTAGAGAGGAGGCATGAGAGAGATGACATATGAGGAAAGTGAAACTGATTTACCAATTCCCGAAGGGCGTAACTGTGCGCGCATTATGGGGGTTAAAAGAGAGCTTTTTGTTGAGTTTGAATTTTTTGCCGGCGACCCAACATTAAGCGTTGAATTGATTTTACCAATAACGGCTTTTGTCGAATTTTGTTCAGTCAATGATGTATTGATGATTGACCCAGAAGATAAAGAAGTTGCGATTGCTTATGAAAAATTATGTTGGCGACATAGTGTGAAACCGGGGCGACCAGATATTGTGCTTGCAAGATGAAAGCAAGATTATGAGAGGCTTTAACGCATTATTGAGGAAAATAACTGAAAATAGATTGAGGATAGACTTATGGCATTAGATATTAAAACAACCATTATTAAACCCAAACGCCACACTTATTCGCATATTGCGGAAAGATTGGGGAGTGATCGGCCTGCATCGCGCTATGAAGAGGCAAGTTTTGATGTAGAACCAACTTCTAATTTTCATTATCGGCCCGTTTGGGACCCGCGATTTGAGATTTATGATACGGCACGCACAAAAATTCAAATGGAAGATTGGTATGTTTTAACCGACCCGCGGCAATTTTATTATGGCACTTATACGATTAACCGCAATAAAATGTTTGAAGCGGCTGAAACCCAGCTTAATTTTGTTGAAACACGCGGCCTATTAGCCAATTTGACAGAGGCGGACCGCACATTGGTGCAAAAAATAATCCTGCCCCTGCGCCATTATGAATGGGGGGCGAATATGAATAATGTGCAAATCACGCGCTTTGGCAGTGGCACGATTGTAACGCAAGCCACCGCCTTTAACGCTATGGATAGGCTTGGCCTCGCCCAACTGATTTGCCGCATTGGGCTTGCTTTTGATGCAGCACTTGCTGATACAGATTCTTCTTGCTTGCACGCCACCCGCGCCCAATGGACAGATGATGAATTATGGCAACCTCTTCGCAAAGCGTTAGAAGATTCTTTTGTCGTTGAGGATTGGTTTGAACTTTTTGTCGCCCAGAATTTCATTATGGATAATTTTGTCTATCAATTTGTCTATACACAATTTGATGACATGCTTATCGAAAAAGGCATTACGAGCATATCTTTAATGACGGAAATATTCCGCAAATATCGAGCGGATAGTAGCCGTTGGGTTAATGCTGTCTTAAAGCGCGCAATTAGCGAAAATGAGGAGAATAAAAAGCAAATTGCTGAATGGGTGGCAGATTGGTCAAAACAGGTGACACCTGCTGTCAAAGCCCTTGCTCTATATATCCAGCCCGAACAAGCAGATAAAGCGGTCCAGATATGTGAAGAAGCGGTGCAAAAACATATCACCGCGATTGGGCTTTAATATGTCAAGGATGCGCGCAAAGCAAAAGGTCGTTTATGCAAAAGGTCACTTATATTGTCACTTATTATTGGAATTATATCATAGGGAAAAGAGGAAAAAATGAGTAGGAATGTATCTATCACACTTCTCAATAATGAAGATGCCCGCCCTGTTGTGCAGGCGATTGAGAAAGATAATCCCGCCTGTATTATCAATCACCTGCCATCCCTTGTCAAAGTGGATATGGCGGGGGCTTTGCGTATCAATCGGCAGACTGTTGAAGAAATTTTAGGCCGCGAATGGAATGTACAAGATATTCATCTTTGCTTGGTATCTTTATCGGGTGAAGTGGAGGAAGAAGATGATTTTTTTGAATTGAGTTGGAAATAGATTTTGATTTGAGATTACACTTAATGCGTTTTAACGAAATTGGAGATTGAAATGGCTATTACGAGAAGCAAACCGAAAATGGGTATTAAAGAACGTTATGCGTCTATGACGCGTGATTTAGGTTGGGAGACATCTTATCAACCTATGGATAAGGTTTTCCCTTATGATAAATTTGAAGGCATTAAAATTCACGATTGGGATGCGTGGGTTGATCCATTTCGCTTGACGATGGATGCTTATTGGAAATATCAGTCGGAAAAAGAGCGCAAACTTTATGCTGTGATTGATAGTTTTGCCCAAAATAATGGGCAAATGGGTATCACAGATGCGCGCTATTTGAATGCGATTAAATTATTTATAACCGGCGTCTCACCCCTTGAATATGCAGCCCATCGGGGCTTTGCGTTTGCGGGGCGACATTTTCGGGGGGTCGGCATGCGGGTTGCCTCACAAATGCAATCTATTGATGAATTGCGCCATGCGCAAACCCAATTACATGCGATGAGCCATTATAATAAATTTTTTGGCGGCATGCATTCAAGCCATTTAATGTATGACCGTGTCTGGTATTTATCTGTGCCGAAATCCTATTTTGATGATGCGATGACGGCCGGCCCGTTTGAGTTTTTAACAGCTATTTCTTTTTCTTTTGAATATGTATTAACCAATCTTTTATTTGTGCCTTTTATGTCGGGTGCGGCGCATAATGGGGATATGGCAACGGTTACTTTTGGCTTTTCTGCCCAATCAGATGAATCCCGCCATATGACACTTGGCATTGAGATTATCAAATTTATGTTAGAGCAAGATGAAGCCAATTTGCCGATCGTGCAACGTTGGATTGATAAATGGTTCTGGCGTGGCTATCGCCTATTGGCCCTTGTTTCTATGATGATGGATTATATGTTGCCAAAACGCGTTATGTCTTGGCGCGAAGCATGGGAGATATATTTTGAAGAAGCAGGCACGGCTTTATTTGAGGATTTAAGTCGCTATGGCCTAAAAATGCCAAAATATTATGAAGTTGCGAATTGGGAGAAAGATCATCTCTCTCACCAAGTATGGAGTACTTTTTATAATTATGCAGGCGCAACGGCTTTCCATACATGGATGCCAAATGACAATGAAATGGAATGGTTAAGGGATAAATATCCTGATAGTTTTGAAAAACATTATCAGCCGCGCTTTGAGCATTTCATAAAAGAGCAGAAAAAAGGCAATCGTTTTTTCAATAATACTTTGCCTATGCTTTGTCAAACTTGCCAGATTCCGTTTATTTTTACAGAACCCGGCGACCCGACCACAACTTGTTTCCGCGAAACACATTATAAGGGCAATAGATATAATTTCTGCTCCGACGGGTGTAAGGATATTTTTGAACAAGAGCCTGAAAAATATATCCAAGCATGGCTACCCGTCTATCAGATTTATCAAGGTAATTGCGGGGGTAAAGAGATTGAAGATGTTTTGCGTTGGTATAATTTCAATCTTGGTGAAGATAATGGCGAATATCTTGACTCACCCGATTATGATTTATGGACACAATGGAAAGAAAGCCAAAGCAGGGCTGTCTAATCCATATCAGTTTAATGAGAGGAAATAATATGAGTGTCAATTCAATCGGTGATTATTCATTTGACTCACGAGATAAGCTAGAAAATTTTCACGGCGCAATGCTTGTCTTTATCCAATGGGAGCAACATTTAGTCTATTGCGCGCCTTTTGCTTTCCCCTTGCCGCCGGATATGCTGTTGGGTGATGTGATGAAAAATATTGTTCTCCCCGCTTATGCCTATCACCCTGATAGTGAAAAGGCGACATTAGAAGATTTCGAAAAAGGTCAATGGTTGCTCGACAATAAACCCTTGCAAGCTGATTTTACCAAATCGTTAGCGGAAAATGGCGTTAAACACCAATCGATTTTGCGGGTGACCATTCCCGGCTTGGATGGGCTAGTTGGGCAAGGCTCAGCTGCTTGAGGGGTTGAGGCTAGCATGTTTGAATTAAAAGTTGAGCCGTCTGGAGAGACAATTTCGATACAAGAAGACCAGACTATTCTTGATTCACTTTTGCGGGCTGGCTTAAATGTTCCCTATCAATGCGGGCATGGGCTATGTTCTACATGCAAAGTGATGGTATTAGATGGCGAAATTGACCATGGCGAAGCTTCCCCCTTTGCTCTGTTGGATTTTGAGCGTGATGAAGGGGTGACCTTAGCCTGCTCTGCGACTCCCCGCTCTGACCTTGTCATTGAAGTAGAAGTTGAAAATGATGAAGATGCCCGCCTCATTCCCGTTCAAGATTTTGAGGGCATTGTGGAACGCATGGAAATGGTCTCCCCTGATATTAAGGCGGTTTGGTTGCGCCTATCCCAACCGCTTGATTTTCAAGCTGGCCAATATATCAACCTATCCCTGCCGAACATTAAAGTGCCGCGGGCTTTTTCCATTGCCTCTCCCGTCTCAACACCCGATTTAATTGAATTACATGTGCGCCTTGTGGAAAATGGCGAAGCAACAACTTATATTCACAATAAATTAGCGATAGGTGACAGGTTAGACATGACCGGCCCTTTGGGGCGTTTCTTTGTGCGTAAATCGCGCCAATCGCCCTGTCTTTTCATTGCTGGCGGGTCGGGCCTGTCAAGCCCAAAATCTATGGTGTTAGATTTATTCGAAGAAGGTTTTACACAGCCCATTTATCTATTGCATGGCACGCGCACTGTGCGCGATATTTATTATTATGACCTCTTTACCAATTTGCAAGCCCAGCATGATAATTTTACTTATATTCCCGTGCCGTTTAAGGTTGAAGATGAAGATAAATGGGAGGGCGCACAAGGCGCACTCCATGATGTATTGGACGCGCAATTTAATAGCAATTTTAGCGACTATACAGCCTATCTATGTGGCCCGCCCGGCATGGTTGAACAATGTATTAAAAAACTCATGCGCGGACGGCTTTTTGAAAAAGATATTTTTACGGAAAGTTTTTTGACATTGGCCGAAGCGGATTCTGTCACCCGTTCAAAAATTTTTACCAGACTCTAACTCTACGCACCCTATACGCCCTCTTTGTTTTATCAACCAAAGCGCAAATAATAGTAGCAAACGCCTAGCAAATCCTATAAACCTATATTGAGTCTTAAAATATCAAATCCTAGAATGGCGAAGCTTAAAATGTCGAATCCTGAAATTGGCCATATCATAAATGCAGGCGGGGTGGATACGAATCTGCATGATATGGGGCCAAAAGATATAAAAGAAAATATAAAAGAGGGGGCGGATAATGCGGCTGTTTTTTTGCACGGCTCGGGGCCGGGTGTGTCGGCTTGGGCGAATTGGCGGGCGAATTTGCCAATCATAAGCCAAACGCGCCGTGTCATTGCGCCCGATATTATAGGCTTTGGCTATACAAAACGCCCTGCTGATAATAATTATAATATGGCATTATGGCGGCAGCATTTGCTTGCTATTTTAGATACGCTCGAACTTAATGAGGTTGATTTGATAGGCAATTCATTTGGTGGAGCTTTGGCGCTTTCTTTTGCTGTGGCACACCCGGCGCGTGTTAGGCGGCTTGTGCTTATGGGGTCGGGCGGGCTTGATTTTGAACTAACAAAAGGGCTTGACCGTGTTTGGGGCTATCAACCGTCGGCAGAAAATATGCAAGAATTGCTAGATATTTTTGCTTTTAATAAAGCCCTGATTACGCCCGAATTAGTAGAATTGCGCTATAAAGCAAGCATACAGCCCGGCTTTCAGGAATCTTATGGGCGCATGTTCCCCGCCCCCCGCCAAGAAGGGATTCGCAAAATCGCCACAGATGAAGCCGATATTCGCTCTCTTAAAGCCAAAACATTGATTATCCATGGCCAAGAAGATAAAGTCATTCCCGTATCAAGCAGTTTGCGTCTGTTAGCACTTATCGAGGGGGCTGAATTGCATATTTTTAGAAATTGCGGCCATTGGACGCAGATTGAATATGCGCCGCGTTTTAATAATTTAGTTGAAGGATTTTTATCGGCTTGATAATCAAGCTTGATAATCAAGTTTGCACTCGACAAGGTTTTCATATGCAAAAATTATCAATCGCACAACGCACCCCCGATTTGTTTGAAGTCACAATCTATGATAAAACCACAACCACTCATAATGTGACGGTGACAGACAAAGATTTGCATGTCTTAACTGGTGGCAAGGCAAGTAAAAAAGAATTACTCAAATTCTCCTTTGCCTTCCTTTTAGAAAGAGAAGCCAATAGTTCCATTCTGCCTGCATTTGAGATTACCCTCATCGGCAACTATTTCCCTGAATATAAA